>DASRBU010000162.1:0-5889 GCA_035653475.1 Candidatus Dormiibacterota bacterium
TACATCACCGGCCAGCCCATGAAGTGGCCGGAGTCGACCGCCACCAGCCGCTCCCGGGGCAGCAGCCGGTCGAGGGCGATGGAGAGCGTCCGGGGGTCGATCCGCTCGCCGTCGGAGGCGTCCGCGAAGGGCTGGCCCGCCCAGGAGCGCTCACGGACGCGCCGGGCCAGCTCCGGGGTCCGCCAGGTGTCGGGCCGGTGCCCCCGCCGCTCCAGCTCCCGGCACAGGGCCTCAGCCGCCTCGCCGGCGTCGGCCACCAGCCCCAGGTCGGCGCGGGCGTGGGCCCCGATCGCGTCCGCCTCCACGTCCACCTGCACCACCCTGGCCCCGGGGCCGAGCAGGCGGCCGTGCCGGGTGGTCCACATGTTGAGCGTGGCCCCAAAGGCCAGCACCAGGTCGGCGTCCCGGATCAGCTCGGCGGCGAAGGGGGAGGCGAACCCGCCCGCGACGCCGAGGACGAAGTCCCGACCGGCGAAGAGACCGTTGGCCATAGCCGAGGTGGCGAGCAGGGCGCCGGTCGCCTCCGCCAGGCGCGCCAGCCGCTCCCCCGCCCCGGCCAGGACCGCGCCCCGGCCGGCCAGGATCAGGGGACGACGGGCGGCGACCAGGAGGTCGGCGGCCCTGGCCACGGCCTCGGCCGGCGGCCGCAGGGGAGCGGGAGGCGGAGACGGCCTGGGCAGGGGGAGATCGGGTGCGGGGCCCTCCTGGACGTCGATGGGCAGGCTCACCACCACCGGCCGGCGCTCCAGCCGGGCTCGGCGGTGGGCCCGGGCCAGGTCGGCGAGGGCCGATTCGGGCGAGCCCGCACGCTGGTGGAGTGCGCCCACCGCCGCCGCCAGGCCGGCCTGGTCGATCCGGAAGTTGGAGCGCAGGGCGGCGGCGGGCGAGTCTGCGGCCAGGACCAGAAGCGGGGTACGGGCCTTGGCCGCCTCGGCCAGGCCGGTCATCAGGTTGGTCATCCCCGGACCCTGGTGGACGGTGCATGCGCAGAGCCGGCCCGAGACCCGGGTGTACGCGTCGGCCATGGTGATCGCCGCCCCCTCGTGACGGGCGGCGACGAACCGTCCTCCACCCCTGACCAGGGCGCCGGTGAGGTGGAAGTTGCCGCTCCCCACCAGCCCGAAGGCGGTGTCGACCTCCAGCTCCAGGAGGGCGCCGGCCAGCGCCTCGGCTACCCTCATCCCGCCGCCACGCCCCCGGAGCGAGGGCCGACCCGGGCCGGGCTCATGCCGCGGAGCGCCCGGCTGAGATCACGAGCCCATTATCGGGTCGGGGACGGCCGCCCGAGGCCGTCCTGGCCGCCCAGGACCTCCTCCAGCAGCGGCCGTGCCACCGCCCCCAGACCGTCCAGGCGAGGGTGGAAGGCGTAGCCGACCCGGAACTCGGGCGCGGGCGGGCCGAGCCGGAGGACCCGGAGACGGTCCCCGCGAGGTGGGTGGAAGGGGAGCATGGCCACCCCCACCCCGGCCTCGACGAAGATCTGCTGCTGGGCCGCGGTCTCCACCTCGGCCCCGATCCGGGGGGCGAAGCCGGCCAGCCGGCAGGCCTCCTCCAGCCACAGCCGCCCCGGGTTGCGGGGCGGGTAGGTGACCCAGCGCTCCGCCTCCAGCTCCCGCACGCGCACCACCCGGCGCCCGGCCAGCCGGTGGCCCCGGGGCACGATCACCGAGAGCGGCCGCGAGGCCACCTCGACGAACTCCAGCCCGGCCATCCGCTCGGTGGGGAAGAAGAGCACCGCCAGGTCGAGGTCGGCGGTGCGGACCCGTTCCAGCAGGGCCGGGGCGAGGTCTTCGTGGACCCGCAGGTCGATCTCGGGATGGTGGGTCCGGAGCGCCTCCAGCAGAGGCGGCAGGACCAGGGGGACCAGGGTGGGCAGCAGGCCGAGGCCCAGCCACCCGCCGGGTCGCCCGGCGTGCCTCGACACCTCGCGCCGGGCGAGCTCGGCCGAGTTGACGAGCAAGCGCGCCCAGCGCGCCAGCTCGGCGCCGGCCGGGGTCGGCCGGACCCCGCTCCGGCGGCGCTCCAGCAGGGACACCTGCAGCTCGCGCTCCAGGCGGGCGACGGCGTCGGAGACGGCCGACTGGACCAGGTGCAGGCGCCCGCCCGCGAGCGTGAAGCGCCCGGTCTCGACCACGGCCAGGTAGGCGCGCAGGTCGCGAAGCTCCATCGGCGTCGGCGATCGAACTATCGCACATCACCGTGAACGGCGATGTCACGGCTCGGCCAGAATCTCCCCGTGGCCATCTGGGTCGGGGCCGACGTCGGCGGCACCTTCACCGACTTCGTCGTCTGCGACGAGGCGGGCGGCCTCACGGCCTTCAAGGTCCCCTCCAGCGCCGCCCCCGAGGAGGCGGTGATCGAGGGCTTCCGGCGCCTGCTCGCCGACGGCCCGCGCGAGGTCGCCCGCTTCTCTCACGGCACCACGGTCGCCCTCAACACGCTGCTGCAGCGCTCGGGCGCCCGCGTCGGCCTGATCGTGACTCGTGGCTTCCGGGACGTGCTCCAGCTCCGCCGCCTCCGGCTGGAGGGCGCCCCCGGCTTCCACGTCCGCCGCCCGCGGCCGCTGGTGCCGCGCCGCGACATCCGCGAGGTCGGCGGCCGGCTGCTCTTCGACGGCACCGAGATCCGGCCCCTGGAGGAGTCGGAGGTGGTGGCCGCGGCGGAGCAGCTGGTGGCCGCCGGCTGCGAGTCGATCGCGGTCTCCTTCCTGCACGCCTACCGCAACCCGGCCCACGAGCGCCGGGCGGCGGCCGCCATCCGGCGGCGGTTCCCGGGGATGGTGGTCGCCGCCTCCAGCGAGGTCTGGCCCCAGCAGCGCGAGTACGAGCGCACCGAGGTGACGGTCATCGACGCCCACCTGGCACCCGTGCTCCGCCGCTACTACGGTCGCCTGGCCGAGGCCCTGGCCGGGCTGGGCGTGACCACGACCGTGCTCGCCACCAAGTCCAGCGGCGGGGTGATGACGGCGGCGGCCGCCGCCCGGCGTCCGGTCGAGACCCTGCTCTCGGGGCCCGCCTCCGGGGTGGTGGCGGCCGCGCACCTGGGCCGCACGGCCGGGCTGGAGCGGCTGGTCGCCTTCGACATGGGCGGCACCAGCGCCGACATCGGGCTGGTGGTGGGGGGCGCGGTGCACACCACCACCGAGGCCAGCGTGGGCGAGTTCCCGGTGGTGATGCCCGCGGTCGACGTCTCCAGCGTCGGGGCCGGGGGCGGCTCCGTCGCCACCGTCGACCCCTCGGGCCTGCTCAAGGTCGGCCCCCGGAGCGCCGGCTCGGAGCCCGGGCCGGCCTGCTACGGGCGGGGCGGCACCGAGGCGACGGTGACCGACGCCTACGTCACCTTGGGCATCCTGGACCGGCTCCTGGGGGGCGAGATGGAGCTGGACGCGGAGGCGGCCAGGCACGCCTGCGGACGGCTGGGCGAGCGCCTCGGCACCGGCCCGGAGGGCGCGGCCGAGGCCATCCTCCAGGTGGCCACGGCCACCATGTACGCCCGCCTGCTGCCCCTGATGGCCCGGCGCGGGGCCGATCCCCGCGAGTTCGCGCTGCTCGCCTACGGCGGCGCCGGCCCCACCCACGCCTTCCGCCTGGCCCGCGAGGCCGGGTTCCGCCGGATCGTGATCCCGCCCTCCCCCGGCACCTTCTGCGCCCTCGGCTGCCTGCTGGCCGACCTGCGCGCCGACTTCGTCACCACCGTCTACGCCGACCTGGACCGGATGCCCGAGACGCGCCTGCTGGAGGTGTTCGGCGACCTGCGCCGCGAGGCGAGGGCGTGGGTGGCGGAGCAGGGCGTGGAGGTCGACCAGGTACGGGTGTGGCTCTCCGCCGACCTGCGCCAGGGGGGCCAGAGCTACGAGATCCCGGTGGACATCCCCGGAGAGCCGACGGCCGGCCTCCGGGAGCGGGTGCGGGAGGCGTTCTTTGCCGCTTACGACCGGGTCTACGGCGACCCCGATCGCTCGGGCCGGGTCGAGATCGTCAACGCCCGGGTCCACGTCCTCGCCTCCACGCCCCGGCCGGTCCCGACCTGGACCGGGGACGGGGACCGGGCCGAGGGCCGCCGTCGCCTCCACCACGCCGGGGTCGAGCTGGAGGCGAGGGTGTGCGCCCGGGCCGGGCTCCTCCCGGGCGAACGGGTGAGTGGGCCGGCCGTGATCACCGAGTACGGGACCACCACCTTCGTGCCCCCGGGAGCCCTGGTCGAGGTCGACGCCGCCGGCAACCTGCTGGGAGGGTTCGATGCCTGAGCCGCTGCCCGACGGGGTCGTGGTCGAGGTGCTGCGCAACCGGTTCATGGGTGTGGTCCGGGAGCTGGGCAGCGTGATCCGGAACGCCGCCCACACCGTCTTCGTCAAGGAGACGGCGGACTTCGGCGCCTACCTGGTCAGCCCCCGGGGCGAGGTCTTCATGGCCCCGGACGACATGGGCATCTTCATCACCATCGGCACCCCCATGGCGGACGCCGTCGCCGCCGTCGACGGCTATGAGGACGGCGACGTCTACCTGACCAACGACCCCGAGAGCTCGGGGGGCATGGTCACCCACCTGCCCGACCTCTTCCTCTGGACCCCGCTCTTCGCCCCCGACCGTCCCCGCCCGATCGCCTTCGCCTTCTCGTTCGTCCACGTCACCGACGTGGGCGGCCTGGTCCCGGGCAGCGTCAGCCCCAGCGCCCGGGACATGTTCCAGGAGGGCCTGATCGTCCCTCCCACCCGGCTCTGCCGGGGCGGGGAGCCGAACCGGGAGCTGCTCGCCATCCTGATGGCCAACACCCGCTCCCCGGAGCTGAACCGGGGCGACCTGCGTGCCCAGCTGGCCGGGCTGCGGACCGCGCGTCGGCGCTTCCGGGAGCTGGTCGAGGCCTACGGCACGGAGACGGTCGAGCGCGGGATCGAGGGCGTGCTCACCCACGCCGAGGGCCAGGCCCGGGCCGTGATCGAGGCCATCCCCGACGGC
The DNA here is from genome assembly GCA_035653475.1 of Candidatus Dormiibacterota bacterium. GTDB lineage: Bacteria > Chloroflexota > Dormibacteria > Dormibacterales > Dormibacteraceae > CADDZO01. The sequence goes on from DASRBU010000162.1 coordinate 4,956, forward strand.
ACCTACCCCTTCTCCGACTACCTCGAGGCCGACTTCGGGGGTGGCCGGGCCAACCCCATCCGGATCAAGCTCGACCTGGTGGTCGAGGGCTCCGAGCTGACCCTGGACTTCTCCAAGACCGATCCCCAGGTGCCGCTGGCGCTCAACCTCACCACCCACGCCAAGGCCGGCCACAACATGGTGGTGCCGGCCCTGGTCAACTACTTCCGGAGCCGGGTCCCGGACCTGACCTACAACTCGGGCATGATGCGGCCGGTGCGCCTGGTGGTGCCGAGGGGCAGCCTCCTCAACCCCGAGCCGCGGGCGCCGGTGGGCGCCCGCCAGGCGACCATGTTCCGGATCCCGGAGGTGATCATGGGCGCCCTGGCCCGGGCCGTCCCCGACCAGATCCCGGCCTGCGGCGGGGGCCAGGGCGCGATCGCCTTCGTCGCCGCCCCCGAGTTCGAGACCGGCATCGAGCGGGTCAGCATCCTCCAGCCCCTGATCGGGGGCTCGGGCGGCCGGCCGGAGGCGGACGGGACCGACGGGGTGGACTTCGTGGCCGGCTTCTACCGCAACATCCCCACCGAGGTCCTGGAGCACGACGCCCCGGTCCTGGTCGAGCGCTACGGGCTGCGCCAGGACGGGGGCGGCCCCGGCCGCAGCCGCGGCGGTCTGGGCCTCGACTACGCCCTGCGGGTGCTCTCGCCGCGCGCGATCGTGACCTGCCGGGGCCTGGAGCGCTTCCGCTTCCGGCCCTGGGGCCGGGCCGGGGGCGAGCCCGGCAGCCAGGGCTTCGCCCGGCTGGTGCGGGCCGAGGGCGAGGTCGAGGAGCTGCCCAGGTTCGACCTCCTGGAGCTGGGCCCCGGGGACCGGCTGGAGATCGGGACGCCCTGCGGGGCGGGCTACGGCTGGGCCCTGGAGCGCCCCCCGGAGCTGGTGCGCGAGGACGTGC
>DASRBU010000163.1:0-20020 GCA_035653475.1 Candidatus Dormiibacterota bacterium
GGTCCAGATAGCGGTGGTCGGTGGCGGCGGCGAAGAGCATGTCCGCCAGCTCGCGCGGGGAGGCGCCGCCGCGGACGGCGGAGACCAGCGCCCGCTCCGCCCCCTCGGCGTCGCGCACCTCGACGAAGCGGCGGAACCAGGCTGCCAGCCGGGCCGGCGCCGGCGTCCGGCCGGGGAGCGGGGCCAGCGGGAAGCGAGGCGGGCCGGCCGCGGAGTCGGAGGCCACCTCGGCCAGGCCGTGGTAGAGCGCGGCTGCCCGGTCCTCCGGGTCGAGGCGCGGGACGAGGTTCACGAGGCAGGTGAGCGTGGTCAGGCCGCGCGACCAGCCGCCGCCGCGGCGGGCGACGCCGAAGTCGAGGCCGGCGCGGAAGGCCTCGACGCCGCCCGGGTCGGCCTCGACCAGCGCGATCGCGGCCTTGGCCAGGACCAGTGGGAGGTCGCGTTCCAGGCCGTCGCGGAGCCGCCGGCGCTGGTGCCCGACTGGGTCCTGGGGCGGGCTCAGGTCGACGAGCACATCGTCGCCGTCGAGCGCCACCGGGAAGCGGCGTAGCTCGTCGGCGAACTGGTCGAAGGTGCCGCCGGTGGTGAGGTCGAAGCGAGCGTGGTGCCAGTGGCAGGTCAGGATCCCGTCGCAGACGGTGCCGCGGTGCAGCGGGAAGCCCATGTGCGGGCAGCGGTTGTCGACGGCGTGCACCTCCTCGCCCTCGGCGAGCAGGCAGAGCACGTGGCCATCGAGGTGGACGACCAGCCGCCCGGCCGCGCGCAGCTCGGCGAGCGAGGCGGCGCGGACCAGACGTGGGGAGACGACGGCGGTCATGCCCTCACTCCTTCTTTCTTTATCTCTTTCCTTCCTTTCCTTCTCGGTTTCCTCGTCCCCACGCCGGGGGTGCTCCTCGACGCCCAGGCCCGAGCCACCTCCGCAGCCTAGAACCTCGAGTATGGTTGAGGTCAATGGCCGATGAGCTGACCATCGGCGAGCTGTCCGCCCGCAGCGGTGTCGCCCCCTCCGCCCTCCGCTTCTACGAGGCCCGGGGCCTGATCGCGGCCAGCCGTACCGACGGCAACCAGCGTCGCTACGCCCGCGCCACCCTGCGCCGCCTGGCCCTCGTCCAGGCGGGTCGCGCCGCCGGCATCCCGCTCCGGCAGATCAGGGTCGCGCTGGAGACGCTGCCCGCCGACCGGACGCCCACCCGTCAGGACTGGGAGCGCCTTTCCCGCCTCTGGCGGGCCGACCTCGACCGCCGCATCGCCACCCTACAGGCCCTGCGCGACCGGCTCACCACCTGCATCGGCTGCGGCTGCCTCTCGATCGACCGTTGCACCCTCCTCAACCCCGGCGACGAGGCCGCCGCGCTCGGGCCGGGCGCGCGCTACCTCCAGGCAGACGGCGGCCGGGGCGCGAGGGAGGGCCGCTCTGAGCAGCGCACCCCACCCGGCTCTTCGCCGAGCAGCGCATCGTCCTGCTCCGAGAGGCGGGCGGCGAGCGGCTGCTGCCGATCTGGATCGGACCCGCCGAGGCCAACGCGCTGGCCCTGCACCTGAGCGGTGAGGCCGCCCCGCGGCCGCCGACCAGCGATCTGATGGCAGAGCTGGTGCGGGTGACCGGCGCCGGGGTCGAACGGGTCGCGATCACCGGCCTGCGCCGGCGGATCTTTTACGCGGTGGTCAGGGTGGCGGTGGGGGGATCCGGGAGCTGGATGCCTGGCCCAGCGACGCCCTCGACCTCGCCGTGCGCCTGGGCGCGCCCGTCTTCGTGGACGAGGCGGTGCTCGAGGAGCAGGCGGTGACGGCCGTGGGCCTCGACGCCCGGCTGGAGGCGGAGACGAAGCAGGTCGCCCCCGACCTGCCGCCGGGGTGTGTCGCTCTCTCTCCGCCGAGGTCCTGCACTCGCTCTACCGCGGGCCCTGGAGACGGGGGCCGAGCCGGACGAGGTCGAGCCCCCACGGTGAGCGGCGGCCCGCCGTCGCCGGGGCGCCCGGGCTGGAGCCTTGGTCGCCCTCCGGCCCGGCCGACGGGATCTCGCCCCGACCGGCGCCTTGCCGCCAACCCGCCTCGTCGCCTGACATTGGGGCGGGCGATCCGGCAAGACTGTCTCGTGCACGTCGAACGTCGCCGGCGCACCTCCGGTCGCCGGCCCTCGTCGGGCCCCGGCGGCGACCCCTGGAGGCGCTCGCCGCCGGAGGGGGAGCGGTGACGCCCGACGCCGCCATCACGCCCGGCGAGGAGGCCGTGCTGCTGGCGGTGGTGGTCGCCTTCGCCTGGAACCTGGGCGCCCACTACACGGGCGCGACCATGGGCATGGCCTACGCCTCCCGCTCGGTCGCGCTCTGGCCGGCGCTGGGGATGGTCGCCCTCTTCGCGCTGCTCGGCGCCACCTTCGCCAGCGGCCGGGTCGAGCAGACGGTGGGGCTGCACCTCGTCGCCGAGCGCCAGGTGCGCCGTTTCGGACGGCCCGAACCCCTCGACCGTCCAGGGAACGTGGGGCTGCACCTCGTCGCCGAGCGCCAGGTGCGCCCCCTCACCGCGATCGTGATCGTCGCCTCGGGCGGAGCGCTGACCATGCTCTTCAACTCCCTGCGCCTGCCCACCTCGACCATCCAGATCCTGGTCTTCTGCGTGATCGGGGCCGCCACCGCCGCCGGCCTCACCGTCCACTGGGCGACGCTGGCCGAGCTGGCGATGGTCTGGGCGGCGGCGCCGCTGGCCGCCTGCGTCCTCGGCTTCCTCCTCACCCGTGCGCTCGACCGCGTGGTCCCGCCGGAGGCGGCCGCCGAGCAGGCGCGCCGCCAGCTGGGGGGGCCGGCCGGGCGCGGTGCCCCGCCCTCGCGCCTCGCCGCCTGGTTCCCCGGGGTCGCCCTCGGGCTCCCGGCCCGGCTGGAGGAGCGCGCCCGGGCCGAGCGGCCCCGGCACCCCGGCCTCGCGGTCGCCGCCCTGCGGCTGCTGCCGCCGCTCCTGGTCGCCGTCGGCGTCTTCGCCTCCTTCGTCATGGGCGGCAACGACGTCGCCAACGCCACCGGCGCCCTCCTGCTCGTCCACCTCTTCTCCACCCGCCCTGCCGGGGCGATCGGGGGCGCGGCCATGTTCGCCGGCGCCCTCCTCTGGGGCCGCCGCATCCTGGAGCGGGTCGCCTTCGACGTGGTCCGGCTCGACCTGGCCATGGCCAGCGCCGCCCAGGGCGTGCAGGCGCTGGTCGTCGTCCTGGCCGTCGGTCAGGGCCTCTTCACCTCCATGAACCAGGCGCTGGTCGCCGCCATGGCCGGCACCGGCCTCGCCCGCGGCCGCCACACCGTGCGGCGCGATCAGCTGCTGGCCATCCTCGCCGGCTGGCTGATCGGCCCCGCCGCTGGCTTCATCCTGGCCTACCTGGGCCAGCGCGTCGCGCAGCTCGCGGGCGGTTGAGCCCGGCGCCGACGGATGGCGTCCTGCCCCGGGGGCGGGTGCGCCGGCCCGGTGCTCGCCGGGGGCCACCCGGTCAAGGCGGGCCGAGGGATCGGCCGCAGGGGCGGCCGTGCTGGGGCCGGCGGCGGCCCTAGAATGGGCGCATCGCGAAGGAAGGGCCCTGGCGCCTGGGGTCCGGCCCGGACGTGGTGGCCGAGCCTTGCCGGCGTGGGGCCGTTCGATGGAGGCATCGCATGCCCGAGCAGGGGCGGCGCACCGCCACCCGCTTCACCTCCGAGTCGGTGACCGAGGGGCACCCCGACAAGCTCGCCGACCAGATCTCGGACGCCGTCCTGGACAGCATCCTGGCCAAGGACCCGCTGGCCCGGGTGGCCTGCGAGACGGTGGTGACGACCGGGCTGGTGCTGGTCGCCGGCGAGATCACGACCGATTGCTACGTCGACATCCCCCGCATCATCCGTCAGACGGTGCGGGAGGTGGGGTACACCCGCGCCAAGTACGGGTTCGACGCCGAGACCTGCGGCGTGCTGCTCAGCATCGACGAGCAGTCGCCGGACATCGCCCAAGGGGTGGACGTCGGCGGCGCCGGCGACTCCGGCATGGTCTTCGGCTACGCCTGCGACGAGACCCCGGAGCTGATGCCGTTGCCGATCGTGCTCGCCCACCGGCTGGCACGGCGGTTGGCCGAGGTCCGCAAGACCCGGCTGCTCCCCTACCTGCGCCCCGACGGCAAGGCGCAGGTCACGGTGGCCTACGACGAGGACGGCATGCCGGTCCGGGTCGAGGACGTGGTGGTCTCGGCCCAGCACCACGAGGAGGTCGACATGGAGCAGCTGCGCTCCGACGTGCTGGAGCACGTCGTCGACCACGCCCTCGCCGACGTGGCCCTGGACGACGGCGTGCGGTACCACATCAACCCCACCGGCCGTTTCGTGGTCGGAGGCCCGGTGGCGGACACCGGGCTGACCGGACGCAAGATCATGGTCGACACCTACGGCGGGTACGCACGTCACGGAGGGGGATGTTTCTCGGGCAAGGATCCGACCAAGATCGACCGGGCCGGCTCCTACGGGGCCCGTCACGTGGCCAAGAACGTGGTTGCGGCCGGCCTGGCCAGGCGTTGCGAGGTCCAGATCGCCTACGCGATCGGGGTGGCCAAGCCGGTGGCGGTCCGGGTGGACACCATGGGCACGGGGAAGGTGGCGGACACGGAGCTGGAGCGCGCCATCCTGCGCCTCTTCGACCTGAGCCCCCTGGGCATCATCAAGGAGCTGAACCTGCGCCGACCGCTCTTCCGCTCCACCGCCTGCTATGGGCACTTCGGGCGGACCGACATCGAGGCCCCCTGGGAGGACACCCGGCGGGCCTCCGAGCTGCTGGCCGAGCTGCGGGCGTGAGCCACCGGCGCGAACCGGCGATCCCCTGCGACCGTCCCGGCCGGGTCGGCCCCCGGCCCTGGCCGACGGCCGGGGCGGCGGGAGACGGCCGGTGAGCGAGCACCTGTACGCGGTGGTGCCGGCCGGTGGCGCCGGCACCCGGCTCTGGCCCCGCTCCCGGCGGGCCGCGCCCAAGCACGTGCTGTCCCTGTCGGGCACGGGCAGGCCGCTGGTCGGCGAGGCGGTGGAGCGGGTCCGGCCGCTCGCCCGCCAGGTGTTCCTGCTCACCGAGGAGCGCCAGGTGGCGGTCCTCCGTCACCTCCTTCCCGACCTGGGCCCCGAGGCCCTGATCGTGGAGCCGGTGGCCCGGGGCACGACCAACGCCCTGGGCCTGGCCGCCATGACCCTGCTGGAGCGCGATCCCGAGGCGGTCATGGTCTCCACCGCCGCCGACCACGTCATCCGCGGCCTGCCCGCCTTCCACGACGCGGTCCGGCGGGCGGCGGCCCTGGCCGAGCGCTCCCGGCGGCTGGTGACGATCGGGCTCCAGCCGCGCTACCCGGCCACCGGCTTCGGCTACATCGAGGTGGGGGAGGAGGTGGAGTTCGACGGTCTCCAGGCCCTGGCCGTGCGCGGCTTCGTGGAGAAGCCGGACGCGGAGACGGCCCGACGCTACCTGGAGGGAGGACGCCACCTCTGGAACCTCAACCTCTTCTGCTGGCGCTGCGACGTCTTCGTCGAGGAGCTGCGCCGACACGGCCCGGAGCACCATGACGGGCTGCGGGCCGTGCTCGAGGCCCGGCGGGCCGGGGACGAGGGTCTCGCCGCCGAGCGCTACGCCCGGCTGCCGGTCGAGGCGGTGGACTACACGGTCATGGAGCGGACCGACCGGCTGCTGGTGGTGCCCGCCGGCTTCGAGTGGACGGACGTCGGCTCCTGGAGCGAGCTGGCCGGGCTGCTGGAGCGGGACGAGGCCGGCAACGTGGTGGAGGGAGCGGCCATCTTCCTCGACGCCCGTGACTGCTTCGTGTCCGCCCCGGGCAAGCTGGTGGCGGTGATCGGCATGGAGGGGGTGGTGATCGTCGACACCCCGGACGCCCTCCTGGTCTGCCCGCGCTCGCGCTCCCAGGACGTCAAGCGGGTGGTCGAGCGACTGGAGCGGCTGGGGAAAACCGAGTACCTTTAGGCACCGGAGGCCATGGCTGAGATCGGACGAGCGGACGACCACCGGGTGGACAAGCCCTGGGGCTACGAGCTGCGCTGGGCGGCCACCGACCGCTATCTGGGCAAGGTCCTGCACGTCAACCGGGGCGAAGCGCTCTCGCTCCAGTACCACGAGCGCAAGGACGAGTGGATCATGCTGGCCAGCGGCGTGCTCGACCTGGAGCTAGACGGACGGGTGCACCGGCTGGGACCGGGGGACACGGCCCACATCACCCCTGGCACCCGGCACCGCATGACGGCGGTGGAGGACTGCGACGTCTTCGAGGTCTCGACCCCGGACATGGACGACGTGGTCCGTCTCGAGGACCGGTACGGGCGGGTGGGCGCGACCGGGTCTCGAGGGGAGACGCGGTGAGGGCCGGGGCACGGCGCTCGTCGGCGGTGGCGCCGGTCCGGTCGCCGACCGGGCCGTCGGCGCCGCTGCGTCTCGGGCCGCGCTTCGTGACCCTGAACCGGGCCCTTCGGGTCGCGGACGATCCGGACGCCGTTCGGGCCGCGGTGGCGGGCATGGAGGTCTTCCTGGACCAGCTGGCCGTCCTGCTCGAGGACGGGACCGGGGCCGAGACCTGGCCGCGCTCCGAATGGGCGAAGGTGCTCTCCGTCCTCCTCACCCTGATCGCGGAGGCGCCACAGTACCGGCACGAGCAGGCGCCGGCGTCCGACGCCCGGCGCCGTGAGCTGCTGCCGCTGGTGAGCGGCCTTCGTCGGCGAGCGGTGGGACTGGCCAGGCGGTACCTCCGCCTGCCCTGCTTTCGCCCCCTCGGGCCCTACGTCGAGGAGGAGATCGAGCCCCTGCTCGACGGCATGGATCCCGATCGGGCGCCGGATCGGTTCATGCCCTTTCGGGTCGTGCAGGTCGGGAACGTCGTCGAGCGCCTGTGGTCCTTCCGGTTGCGGTGCGCCGATCCCTACCTCTGCGGCGCCGACGGGGAGCCGGGGCTCCTGGCCGAGATCTACGCCCGCAAGTACCCCAGGTTCGGGACCTCCGGCATCCGGGCCCGCTGGAACGTCGACTTCACGGAGACCCGGGCCAAGCAGGTGGTGCAGGCCATCTGCGCCTTCCTCAAGGGCGACGGCGTGCCCGCCTACGTGGGCGCCGAGCACCTGGAGGGCCGGCGGGTCGTGGTTGGCTACGACAGCCGGCAGCACGCCGGGACGGTCGCCGAATGGGTGGCCGAGGTCTGCCTGGGGAACGGCTTCCTGGTGGACCTGGCCAATCGCGACACGCCCACCCCGGCCCTGGTCTACTACCTGACCGAGGAGCTGGACCCGGACGAGGTCGCCGGTCTCATCAACTGCACCCCGAGCCACAACCCCCCCGAGTGGCAGGGGATCAAGTTCAACCCCCGTCTGGGCTACCCCGCCCCGACCAACGTGACCGATTACATCGCCGCCTACGCGAACGACCTCCAGCTGCTCGACCAGAGCGCCCGGGTGGGGTCGCTCGCCGAGGCCCGGGCCGACGGCCGGCTCCGGGGCTTCGACCCCATCTCGCGCTACACGACCTGGATCCTGAGCGCCGGCGTCGACGACGAGCGGATACCGATCGACCTGGAGCGCATCCGCGAGTACTTCAAGGACGGCTTCGTGGTCGTGGACGAGATGCACGGGGCGGGCCGCGGCTACCTGCCCCGCCTGCTGGGTGAGATCGGCGTCCGCCACGTCGTCATCCACGGGGAGCGCGATCCGAGCATCCCGGGGCTGGACTACGCGAACCCCGAGGAGCCCTACATCGACGCCCTGAAGGAGGCGGTGCGGCGGTCAGGGGCGACCCTTGGCATCGCGCTCGACACCGACGCCGACCGCTTCGGCGTGGTCGATCGGGGCGGACGGTACTTCCGTCCCAACCAGGTCCTGCCCATGCTGGTCCGGTACCTGAAGGTGGACCGAAAGCTGGGAGGGCGGGTGGTCGCCACCCAGACGGGATCGCCGCTGATCGAGGTCCTGGCCGGAATGATCGAGACCCCGGAGGAGTGGAGGCCCGACCCTGGCACGCTCCCCGCCTACGTGCGGCACCCGTTCTACCGGCTCCTGGTCGGCGAGCCCGCGGACCGGCGCTACACCAACACCTTCCTGGTCCCGGTCGGCGTCAAGTACATCGAGGAGATCCGGCGGATGGACCGGTCCTATCGGGCGTTGAAGAGCCTGCCCGAGGGTTGGCGGAACGCCCTGTTGATCGGAGGCGAGGAGAGTTCTGGGCTCTCCACCCGCGGGCACGTCCCGGACAAGGACGGCATCTGGGCCGATCTGCTCCTCCTCGACATGGTGGCCTACTACGGCACCGTCCACGGGCTGCGCTCGATCGAGGAGATCTGGCGTAGCACGACCGCGCTGCCCGGCTGCTGGGTGAGCTACGGCGGGCTGGAGTGGGCGGGGTCGAACACCGGGCGGGCGGACGTCGATGCCGTGGTCGAGGCCAAGGAGGGCCTGATCGACCACTTCCTGGACGGCCTGCGGGACGAGGACGATCGACCAGGGGGGGCGCCCGCCGATCGCTTCGCCGGGCTGAGGATCAGATATCTGGGCGGCGTGCGTTACGACGTGGCCGAGCTACAGCTCTGCGACGAGACGGGCGATTGCCGCCACTACCTGCGGATCCGATCCTCGGGCACCGAGCCCATCAGCCGGATCTACGTGGAGTCGAGCAGCCCGGAGGTGGCGCGACGCCTGCGGGAGGAGGCCCTCCGGGTCCTGGAGCGCCGGTGCGTGCGGGAGGTGTGGAGAGCCGGCTCCGAGTGGCGGCTGGCGGAGGTGCTCGCCTACACCTCCCTGAGCGATGGGTTGCTGCAGGCAGTGCGGCAGCGGGTGCGAGGGGTGGACGGCCTCACCCTGGAGGGCATCGCGGACAAGCTGGAGCGGTTGCGTCCCACCCTGGAGCGGCGCAGCCAGCGGACGGCCACGGCGTGGCTCGAGGCCTTGCGGCGCGCGGGCGCGACCGTGGACGAGGGAGGGGGAGGCCCGCACGAGCCGGCGGCCGGGAGCTGACCGAGGCGCGATTCCGGGGACCCCTCCGGGGTCGGGCCGGGAGGGGGGCCGAGGCCGGGCCGTCCATGCCGTCGTCCGCCGTCGCGGCCCCATCGCCGGGCACGGCCGCTCGCCCTCGCCTTGAACGCCTCCGGGCCCACGTCACTCGACGATCCCCGCCCGGCCGGGCGGATCGGACGGCGGCTGCGCATCATGACCTTCAACGTGGCGGGCGGGAAAGCCGGCCCGGTCCGCGGCGCCGAGCCCGGTGGCGACCTCGCCGCCATCATCGAGGTCGTTCGGGAGCAGGCTCCCGACATCCTGATCCTGCAGGAGGCCACCGACTGGCAGCTCGCTGACGGCAGCTGGGGGAGCGTGACCCGGGAGATCGCGGCTGCCTGCGGCTTCGGCGATGGGTACCACTTCGCCCCCACCCTCACCTTGAGCCGGCATCTGAACGTGTCCAAGGCCCTGATGGTCGAGGCCGTCTTCGCCGACCTCCTGGAGTGGCGCCAGGGCAACGCCATCCTCTCGCGCACTCGGTTCGTGCGGCTGGCCGACCCGAGCCGCCCGGGCAGCCCTCGTAGCGTGCCCGTGTTCCGTGCTCCTCAGTACGAGGGCGACCGCAACACGGAGCCACGTGACGCCGTGGTGGCCCGGGTGGACTGCGGCCCGATCTCCCCTTTCGTGGTCGGTGTCCACCTCACCACGTTGACGGGAGAACGAGGGAGCCACCCCGACCCCCGGCGCGTCCTCGAGGCGCAGCAGCTGCGAAGGCGGCAGGCGGAACGGTTGCTCAGGTTGTTGCGGCCCCGCGTCCTGTCGGGGCAGGAGGTGGTGTTCCTGGTCGGTGACTTCAACGCCGAGCGCGACGAGCCGTGCATCGCCCAGGTCCTGGAAGGCCAGGGCGGGTTCAAGCTGCTCGAGGGGCCGGGTGCGACGCATCAGCGGCTACCCCGCGCCATCGATCACGTGCTCGTCCACCCACCGGCCCGGGTAATCGAGTACCGCTGCCGGTCGGTGGTGGGTTCGGGCTCCGATCACCATCCGGTGGTGGCCGACGTCCTGTTGGACGTCTGCCCTGCCGGTGTTGGGGGATGAGCTCGAGGTGAGGGTGCGCGCGCACGTCGCCGTGGGTGGGGCGCCTCAACCGGCGCTCGGCCACTGCGTCGCCAGCCTGGCCACGTACCGCTCCAGGTCGGTGACCGGTCGTGCCCTCTCCCAGAGGATCTCGAACTGGCGCCGAAAGGTCTCGAAGCCCGTTGACGGCCCGATCAGCTGGAGGGTGGGAGCGGAGCCACCAGAGCTGCCGGCGAGGTAGATCGCGACCAGGATACGATCGTCGACCCGGATGATCTGCGCGGGATGGGGATGGCGGTCGGTCAGACGGACCTCGAACCGGGCCCGTGCCGGCTCGGGCAGGCGGCGGAGCTCGTCCGCGAGCTGGCGCAGCGAGGCGGCGATCTCGAGCTGCATCGGCAGCGCCCCCCGAAAGCTGGGCTCGCCCTCATCCCTGGACCGGAGCCTCGCCACCTCGGAGTCGGGGTCGTACAGGACGAGGCGAGCCGAGGCGTCGCTGGAGGCGATGTGGTCGAAGAAGCGGCGGCGAACGTCGGGGTTGTTCAGCCAGTTCGACCACCACGTCATGCTCGCGACCTGAATGCATTGGCCGGTGCAGAGGAGGTCGTGCCAGACGGCGGCCCCGGAGTGCGGATCGCGGAGCCAGGCACGACGTGTCGGCCAGATGCGCTCGATGCCGAGGTTGCCCTCGACCACGTCGCCCAGGAGGCGCATCGAACGCAGCACGAGGTCTCGATCGAGGCTCAGGCTCTGCTGCACGTCCTTGACCGCGATCGAGAGCGGGTCGCCGCCGACGAAGTCCCAGAGCACCTGGACCAGCGCCACCCCCCAGATCGTGACCGAGAGGCCGAGCAGCGTGCTCCGGAGCAGCGGGTCGCCCGTGATCGAGGCGAGGGGAACCAGGACGCCCCCCAGCAGGCCGAACACCAGCAGCTTGATCCGGTAGACGGGATCGGCCAGGAGGCGAACGAGTCGGCGGAGGCCCGAGGCCACGCCGGCCGGCGGCGCGGGAGTGGCCGGTCTGGCCCCGGATCGGTCCGGATGGGGTGCGGGGGGAGCCGACGTCCTGCCCTGGTGCTGGCCGCTCGCGATCGGTGTGTCCACCTCCCCCGATTCCCGCCGATGCCGGCCTGCGGCGCTGCGGCGACCATATGATGGGGCGCGCCGCCACAATCGTCAATGCCGTGGGGGACGTGACCGGTCGGCGCCGGCCCAACCCGCTCCCAGCCCGGGGGAGGGGCACCCGGCCGCGGGGGCGAGGAGGCCGGCTGGGGTTCCCGTCCGGGCCCCGACTTCGTAGCCGAGGGACGGGACGAACGGTCCCCCGGTGGCGTGACGGGCGTCCCACCTCCGGCCTCGCCGGCGTGCCCGGCTCCTCCGCCCCGGCGGGCCTGAGGCACTAAGATGAGCCGGTCACCGTCGGTCGCCGGTCACGGCCGTGGTCGCCGCGGTCGCCGGTGCCGTGGCCGCGTGGCGCGACGATTGGAGGAGTAGTGGTCGACGTCGTGCTGGATGCGGGTCTTCGGCCCGGTCGGGGGCCGGAGCCTACCCGGCAGAGGTCAGCCGCACGGACGCCCGGACGGAGATCGGGCGCGGGAGCGGGATGAAGACCCCACCGTTGATCGAGGGCCGTGCCCTCCCCGCCTCGCGAGTGCGCGGCGAGCGGGACCGCCGTTTCCTGCTCTTCGTGGGGATGGTCCTGGTGGCCGTCTCGCTCAGCTTCAAGTCGGAGCTGGTGGGCCCGGCCGAGGTCTGGGGCCTGGGGGTTGGCCTGCTCGTCCTGGCCGTGCCCGCCCTGATGGGCTACCTCCACACCGAGGCCGGCATGCCCAGCCTGGAGCACTTCGTGCCCGTGGTGCTGGGGACGCTGGCGGTGGCCGGGCTGTCGCTGCTGGTCCCCGAGTGGTGGAAGTACTCGCTGATCGCGCTCGCCTTCGGGGGCGGGTTCTGCTTCGCCGCTCAGCTGGACTACCGGCAGATGCACCGGCGCCAGCGGCCCGGCCACGTCGTGCTCCAGGAGATCATGCTGGCCCTGGCGCTCTCCTCGTCCTTCCTGGTCCTGCTGGCTCTGGACCTGAGCCTGCCCGTGCGGCTGGCCGGCATTTTCTCCACCTCGCTGCTGGCCAGCTACCGCGCCTTCCGGGTGCTGGGCCGGCCCATGCCCGAGCGGCGGGCCCTCCTTTTCTCGGTCTTCGTCGCCCAGCTGGTCAGCTTCTTCTTCTGGGCGATGAGCGTCTACCTCTACTTCACCGAGGGCGTCTTCACCGTCCTCCTTTTCCTGCTCTGGTACGTGAATCGGGGCATCATCCGCCACACCGTCGAGGAGACGCTGAGCCGGAACGTGGTCATCGAGTACGGCCTGTTCGTGCTCCTGATCGCGTACCTGTTCTTCGCCAGCTTGCAGCCGCGCTGAGCGGCTCGATCGATCACCCACCGCCGGGGCATGGGCTGGCAGACTGTGCGAAGGGCGATGAGCGAGGACAGGACCGGGGCTGCGGGGACGGTGCGCGACCGCTGGATGCGGGCGCTGCTGCCGCCCTTGACCATCCTGGCCTGGCTGGCCGTGATCCTGGTCCTGGGCTGGCTGCTGAGCCACGTCACCCGCGCCCTCCTGATCCTGGTCCTGAGCGCGCTGGTCGCCTTCGCCCTGACGCCCCTGGTGGATCTGCTGGCGCGGTTCATGCCCCGAACGCTGGCGACGGCCCTGGCCTACGTGCTCGGGTTCGGCCTGGTGGGGGCGTTTCTGACCTACGTGGTCACGACCGCGGCCGGGCAGGTGGCCAACCTGGCCCACAACCTGCCCCTCTACGCCCACCAGGCGCAGGGGCTGGAGACGCAGATCGAGCGCCTGCTGGCGCCCTGGGGGGTCACCCGGGGCCAGATCGCGAGCACCGAGTCCCGGCTCGTGGCCTACCTCCAGCAGACGGCCGGCAGCGTGGCCGGCCAGACCTTCGAGCTGCTCCAGGGCTTCTTCAACGCCGTCATCGACGCCGTCCTGATCCTGATCCTCAGCGTCTACCTGGTCGCCAACGGGCCCCGGCTGAACCGCTGGCTGCGCGAGCAGGCGCCGACCGGCCAGCGTCGGCGGGCGTCCATGCTGATCGCGATCGTCAACCAGGTGGTGGGCGGTTACGTCCGGGGGACGCTGGCCATGGCCACCCTGGTCGGGGTGCTGGTGGGGGTGGGCATGGCCCTGCTCCACGTCCGCTACGCCCTGCTGCTCGGCGTCCTGGCCTTCTTCATGGAGTTCGTCCCGGTGCTGGGCGTGATCATCTCGGGGGCGGTCTGCGTCCTGGTGGCGCTCTTCCAGGGCTGGGTCACCGCCCTGCTGGTGCTCGCCTACTTCGTGCTGGTGCACGTGGTGGAGGGGGACCTGGCCGGACCCCGGATCATGGGACGGGCGGTGGGCATCCACCCCGCGGTCGCGCTCCTGGCCCTGGCCGCGGGCACCGAGCTGTTCGGGCTCTGGGGGGCGCTCTTCGGGGCCCCCATCGCCGGCCTCCTCCAGGCGATCGTGACCGCGGTCTGGCGGGAGCTGCAGGCCACGCGGGTGCTGGAGGGGCCGGGGGGTATCGAGGTCGCCCGCGCGAGCCGGGTGGCCGGGGCCGAAGCCGAGCCGCGCCAGCCGTCGCTGCTGGGACGCTGGCTGCTCGGCCTCCTGCACCGAGTGCGCCACCGGGACTGATCAGGGATCGGGATCGGAGGACGAGGCCCCGCGCCGGGCGCCGCGCCCCGCCCGGGCGGGCCCGCGGGCCCGGAAGCGGCGAACCTTGACCAGGCTCCCGCAGACCGCGCCCTGGCACCAGCGGCGGGATCCGTTGCGGCTCTCGTCGTAGAACATCCAGCTGCAGGCCGGGTTGGCGCAGATCCGCAACCGGGCGGGGTCGCCCTCGGCCAGCAGCCGGGCGGCCGAGGCCGCGATCTCGGCCAGGGCCCACTCTCGGCCGCGGCGGGCCGGAGCCTCCAGCAGCCGGTGACCGCCGGCGCGGGGAGGGGCCGTCCCGGCGTCCCCCTCGGCCGGCTCGAGGCGCCGGGTCAGGGGCGAGCGGGCGAGGACCCGGTTCAGCGCCTCGACGTCCGTGGCGGGGAGCGCCTGGCGGCGGGCGAAGGCCTCCAGCAGGCGCCGGAGCAGGGAGCGCAGCGCCGCCAGCTCGGCGACGCCGGGCTCCCCCGGTCCCTCGAGCGGCCGCAGCCCCCAGCGGTCGAGAAAGGCCGCCCGCCACTCGGGCAGGGGGAGCCGGTCGTGGACCTCGCCCGATCCCAGGTGGTCCGTCCAGCGGCTGTTGACCAGGTCCAGGCAGGCGTAGCGCGTCCAGGCGTGGGGGAGCGGTGCCGGGGGACGGCGCCTCACCGGAGCGGGCTGGCGGCGCGGGGATCGATTCGCTGCACGGTGCCGACGATGCTCGTCACCCAGAGCGAGCCGAAGCCCTCGGCCACGCCGGAGCCGGAGAGGTCGATCCTGGCCGCCACCCGGTCGCGGCGGGGGTCGACCCTGAGCAGCTGAACCCCGGTCACCCAGAGGCCATCCGGCCCCAGCGCCATGGCGTCGTCCCCGGTGCGCCCCACCGGTGCGGGCATGCCCGAGATCGTGGCCACCACCCGGTTGCTGGCCGGGTCGACCCGGGAGACGGAGCTGGAGTCCTCGTTGCGCACCCAGACCGCGCCCCGTCCCGCGCTCACCGCCAGCGGATACTCCTGGACCGGGATCGCGGCCGCCACCCGGTTGGTCGAGGGATCGATCCTGACCAGGGAGCGGGCGTAGGTGCAGGCCACCCAGACCCCTCCCTCACCCACGGCGATGCCGGTCCCGCCACCCAGGGGGAGGTCGGTGATGGTTGCCAGCACCCGGCCGCTGGAGGGATCCACTCGCAGCACCTCGTGCGGGTCGTGGAAGTAGGCCGTGACCCAGAGGCTGCCCTCCCCCAGGGCGATGGCGAAGGGGTCGGCGCCCAGCGGGACCCGCTGCACCACCCGGTCGGTCCGGGGATCGATGCGGGCCAGGCCGCCCGAGGCGTTGTCCGCCACCCACACCGACCGACCGTCCCCGGCGATCGAGCTGGGGTCGTCGCAACGCCGGTTGAGGAGCGTGTCGCGCATGAAGGAGTGCACGGAGTCGGGGCCGCAGCCGGCGGACAGGAGGCCGCCGAGGTCGCTGACGGCGACGGTGGCGACCACGCGGTTGGCGCCGGGGTCGATGTGGGAGACGGTGCCGTCGGCCTGGTTCGGCACCCACACCCCGCCGGCGGCCACCACCGGCGGCCCCACCGAGCGCCCGGCGTGGAGCTCTGCCAGCACGGGACGGGCCGGTCGGGAGGTCGCGGCGGGTGCACAGCCGACCAGGAGGAGCACGGTCGCCGTAACCAATGTCTTTTGCAATACCAGTTACATCTACCAGCTCGTAGGATGCGTGTCAACGGGATCGCACTCGCCGGCGACGGCGCCTGCTCCCGCGCCCGGAATGGACCAGGGCGCTGACACGACACTCGTGGGCCATCCCGAAAGGCGGCTGGCAGATTCCGTCTGGTCAGGCTGGACCGTTTGTGCATGGAGCCCATGCGCTGGCAGACCCAGGAAGCCAGACAGCGTTTCAACGAACTGGTGAGGCGGGCACAGGGGGACGGCCCCCAGATCGCGACCCGCCATGGAGAGGAGGTCGTCGTCCTCTCGACGAAGGAGTTCCACCGCCTGAGAGGCGACACCATGGAGTTCCGCGACGTCCTCATGACGGGGCCGCCGACCGACGACCTCGAGATCGAGCGGGACCACACCCCTGGTCGCGAGGTGATCCTGCCCGACGTCTGAGACATGCCGTTTCTCCTCGACACGAGCCTCGTCTCGGAGGTGCGGAAGCGCCACCCGAACCAGCAGGTGCTCACCTGGTTCCGGTCGGTTCCCTCGCGGGATCTCTACGTCGGCGTGCTCCTGCTGGGCGAGGTCCGCGCCGGCATCGAGCGCCTGCGCGCGAGGGACGCCGAACGCGCGGCGGCACACGAGGCCTGGCTGGTCCGCCTCGTCGAGCCCTACCGGGAGCGGATCTTCCCCGTCGGTGCGGAGATCTCGGATCGCTGGGGCAGACTCGGCGCGTCGAGGTCGCGTCCGGCGGTCGACACGTTGATGGCCGCCACGGCCGGTCCACGGTCTGACGTTGGTCGCCCGGAACGTGGCCGACGTCGCCGACACCGGCGTCGAGGTGCTCGATCCGTTCCAGGGCTGACCCGACGCCGCTGTGGCCGGTTCGGGCGGCGACCCCGGCCACGTTGCCCCGGGTGTCGGCGGGGACCGGATCGCCGCCGCGTCCGGAGGGTCGGCGCCGCCGCCCTGGCCGCTACATGCCCAGGTAGGCCCGCTGCACCTCGTCCGAGGCCAGCAGCTCGCGCCCGGTGCCCTGCATGACGATGGAGCCGGTCTCCAGGACGTAGGCCCGGTGCGCGATCTCCAGGGCCCGGTTGGCGTTCTGCTCGACCAGCAGCACCGGTGTCCCCTGGGCGTTGATCTCGACCAGGGTCCGGAAGATGGTCTCCTGGAGCAGGGGGGCCAGGCCCAGCGAGGGCTCGTCCAGCATCAGCAGCCGGGGCCGGGCCATGAGCGCCCGGCCGACGGCCAGCATCTGCTGCTCGCCGCCGGAGAGGGTACCGGCGATCTGGGTGCGGCGCTCGCGGACGCGGGGGAAGAGCGCGTAGACCCGTTCCAGGTCCTCCTCGATCCCGGCCCGGTCCCGGCGGGTAAAGGCGCCCAGGAGCAGGTTGTCCTGGACGGTGAGCCGGGAGAAGAGCCGCCGCCCCTCGGGAGCATGCCCGATGCCCAGCTTGACGATGTCGCTGGGCCGGGTGCGGGTGATGTCCCGGCCGTCGAAGAGGATGCGACCGCCGCTGGGACGGACCAGCCCGGAGACGGTGCGCAGGGTGGTGGTCTTGCCCGCTCCGTTGGAGCCGATCAGGGCCACGATCTCCCCTTGCTCGACGCGCAGGGACACGCCCCGGAGGGCGCGCACGTGGCCGTAGGAGGCGTCGATCCGCTCGATCTCGAGGAGTGCCATGGTCCCCTACGCGGTCCGGCCCAGGTAGGCCTCGATCACCCGTTCGTTCCGCCGCACCTCCTCCGGAGGGCCCTCGGCGATCTTCTCGCCGTGGTCGAGGACCGCGATCCGGTGGGAGATGCCCATCACCAGCCTCATGTCGTGCTCGATCAAGAAGACCGTGATGCCCTGGTCCAGGATGCTCCCCACCAGCTCCATCAGCTCCACCTTCTCCTGGGGGGTGAAGCCCGCCGCCGGCTCGTCGAGCAGCAGCAGGTGTGGCTGCGTGGCCAGGGCGCGGGCGATCTCCAGACGGCGTTGCTGGCCGTAGGCCAAATTGCGCGCGTAGTCGTGGGCGTAGCGCTCCAGGCCGACGAAGCGGAGTAGCTCCATGGCCCGTTCGGTCACCTCACGCTCCTCTCGCCGCTCGCGGGGCAGCTTGAAGAGCGAGTCCCAGAGCTTGGCGTGCATGCGCGCGTGCTGGCCGACGCGCACGTTGTCGAGGGCGGTCATGTACTCGAACAGCCGGATGTTCTGGAAGGTCCTGGCGATGCCCAGGCGGGCCACCTGGTGGGGCCGGGCCCCGGCCACGTCCAGACCCTCGAACCAGATGCTGCCCGTGGTGGGGGGGAAGAGCCCGGTGATGCAGTTGAACAGCGTGGTCTTCCCGGCTCCGTTGGGCCCGATCAGGGCGAAGACCTGGCCCCGCTCCACGGTGAAGCTCACGTCGTCCACCGCCAGGAGCCCCCCGAAGCGCTTGCTGACGTGCTCGCAGCGGAGGATGGCCCCGTCCTGCTCCTCGCCCATCTCAGGCGCTCTCCACGTCGGCCAGCGACTCCTGGGTCGTGGCCCGGGCCAGCTCCTGCTGACGCACCCGGCTGGGCAGCAGGCCCTGGGGGCGCAGGAGCATGGTGCAGACCAGGATCAGCCCGAACACCAGGTAGATGAGCCGTTGGGTCTCGTCCCCGAGTCCTGGCCATGCCCCCTGAGGCTGGTTGAGGAAGCCCAGGCCGACGGCGCCGGCAGCGCCGCTGACCCAGGAGGGCAGGTTGGTGAGCACGTAGAAGTCGATCACGTAGATGGCGAGGGCGCCGACCATGACCCCGGGGATGTTGCCCATCCCGCCCAGCACCACCATGAGCAGGATGGTCACCGAGACCACGAAGGAGAAGTTCTCGGGGCTGACCAGCGAGAGCTTGGCGCCGTAGAAACAGCCGGCGAAGCCGCTGAAGGAGGCCCCGATGGCGAAGGCCAGCAGCTTGGTGGTCACGGTGTTGATGCCCATGGCCGCGGCCGCCACCTCGTCCTCCCGGATGGCCATCCAGGCCCGGCCCAGCCGCGACCGCTGCAGGTTGTTGATCAGGACCACGATCACCACCAGCAACGCGACCATCAGCACGTAGAAGGCGGTGGGATCGATGAACTGGAAGTCGCGGACGATGGCCAGCGGGGTGCCGGCCCAGGGACCGGTGATCCAGGCGGGCAGGGTGGGCACGTCCAGGGCCGAGATGCCGTTGACCCCTGCCGTCCACGTGGCCAGGTTGCGGAAGACGCGGGGCACGATCTCGCCGAAGCCCAGGGTGACGATGGCCAGGTAGTCGCCTCGGAGCCGCAGGGTGGGGGCGCCCAGGAGTGCCCCGAAGAGCGCGGCCACGAACACCGCCACCAGCAGCAGCAGCCAGAAGGGGATGTGGACCGCGTGGTGGAGGGGTGTGACGGCCAGGCGGTTGGAGGCCAGCATGGCGTAGGTGTAGGCGCCGATGGCGAAGAAGGCCGCGTAGCCCAGGTCCAGGAGGCCGGCGAAGCCCACCACCACGTTCAGCCCCAGGGCGAGCAGGACATAGACGCCGGCGTCGGCGGCGGTGCTGACCAGGTAGGTGCCGTTGCCCCCGGTGGCGAACTGCACCAGGCCCGGGAAGACGATGGCCAGCCCCAGCAGGACGGCGAAGGTGGTCGTGTTGCGGTCGCGCCAGTCGATGCGCGACACCCATCCCCGCGGGCCGCGCCGCGGCGTCACCGCCTCGCTCATTTCTCCGGCACCCGCATGCCCAGCAGACCCGTGGGCCGAAAGACCAGGACCAGGATCAGGATGGCGAAGATGATCACGTCCGACCATTGGGAGGCCACGTAGGCGTTGCTGAAGGCTTGCACCAGGCCGATGACCAGGCCGCCCAGGGCGGCGCCGGGGACGTTGCCGATGCCCCCGAAGACGGCGGCCGTGAAGGCGATCAGGCCCGACTCGAAGCCGAGGTCGAAGCGGATGCTGTTGAAGTAGAGGCCGAAGATGATGCCGCCGGCGGCGGCCAGCACCGCCCCCAGGAAGAAGGCGAGGGCGATGGTCTGGTTGATGTCGATGCCCATGAGCAGGGCGGCGTCGCGATCCTGGGCGGTGGCGCGCATGGCCTTGCCCAGGCGGGAGCGGCTCAGGAAGAGGCTGAAGAGGCCGACCAGGAGGGCGGCGATCACGACCACGATCACGTCCTTGGCGCCGATCGAGGCGCCACTGGTGATCGGGATGCGGTTCCCCGGCAACAGGTCCGGGTAGTGGACGTTGAAGGCCCCCCGCCAGAGGTACATGATGCCCTCGAGGATGAAGGACATGCCCACCGCCGTGATCAGCGGCGCCAGACGGGGGGCGTTGCGCAGGGGCCGGTAGGCGACACGTTCGATGGCCACGTTGACCAGCCCGATGACGAGCATGGTGATCAGGAACACCGCCAGCAGCCCCAGCACCAGGTGCGCGCCGCCGCTCTTCCCCTCCACCAGCCCGAAGGCGCTCAGCAGGGGCAGCGAGACGAAGGCGCCCAGCGTGAACACGTCGCCGTGGGCGAAGTTGATCAGCTCGATGATCCCGTAGACCAGCGTGTACCCGAGCGCGATCAGGGCGTAGATGGCGCCGTCGGCGACGCCGTAGGCGAGGATCTGCACGAACAGGCCGAGGCCCTGCGAGATCACGTTGGGG
>DASRBU010000164.1:0-6550 GCA_035653475.1 Candidatus Dormiibacterota bacterium
TCCCGGGGTCGCTTCCTCTTCGGGGTGGGCGTGGGCTGGATGCGGGAGGAGTTCGACGCGCTCGGCGTTCCCTTCGAGGAGCGGGGGAGGATCAGCGACGAGCAGCTCGAGGTCTTCCGGCGGCTCTGGAGCGAGCCCCGGGCCGCCTACCACGGCCGGCACTACCGGTTCCAGGACGTGGCCCTCGAGCCCAAGGCGCCGCTCCCGATCTGGGTCGGGGGCGAGGGCCGGGCAGCCCGGCGGCGGGCGGGCCGGCTGGGGGACTGGTGGTTCCCCTACTTCGTGCGCATCGCGCCCGAGGAGCTGGCCCGGCTGCACCAGGAGGTGCGCGGCTTCGCCGCCGAGGCCGGCCGCGACCCCGACCGGGTCCGCCTGGCGGCCTGCGCCCAGGTGGAGGTGACGGAGCGGGACGTGCCCCAGGAGCCCGACCGCCTGCGGGGGTCGCCCGCGCAGCTGGTGGAGGCGATCGAGCGCTGGCGGCGGGCCGGGGTCGAGCACCTGGCCCTGCAGTTCATGGTCCCGCGCTGGCCCGAGCGCCGGGAGCAGATCGCCCGCTTCGCCGAGGCGGTGATCGGGGCCGGCGGCTGATGGGGGAGGGGGCGGCGAGCGGTCTCCGGGAGCCGACCCTGCGCGACGTGCTGGCGGCGCGCCGCCGCATCCGTCCCCACCTCGCCCCCACGCCCCTGCGGCGCTACCCGGACCTCGGCCGTCGGGTCGGGGCCGAGGTCTGGGTCAAGCACGACAACCTCCAGCCCACCGGCGCCTTCAAGGTCCGCGGCGGCCTCAACCTGATGGCCCAGCTCGACGAGGCCACCCGGCGGCGGGGCGTGATCGCGGCTTCCACCGGCAACCACGGCCAGTCGGTGGCCTACGCCGCCCGCCTCTTCGGGGTGAGGGCGGTGGTCTGCGCCCCGGAGGGGGCCAACCCCCTCAAGGTCGAGGGCATGCGCCAGCTGGGGGCCGAGGTGGTGCTGGTCGGGCGCGACTACGATGAGGCCCGGGAGCACTGCGAGCGGCTGGCCGCGGAGCGGGGCTACCGCTACGTCCACTCCGGGGACGAGCCCGACCTCATCGCCGGCGTGGGCACCCACACCCTGGAGCTGCTGGAGGAGCGGCCGGAGGTGGAGGCGATCCTGGTCCCGGTGGGCGGCGGCAGCGGCGCGGCCGGGGCGGCCACGGTGGCGAAGGCGATCGACCCCGGCATCGCCGTCTACGGGGTGGGGGCGGCGAGGGCGCCGGCCGCCCACGACGCCTGGCGGGAGGGACGGCCGGTGGAGCGGCCCAACGCCACCCTGGCCGAGGGCCTGGCCACCGGCACCAGCTTCGAGCTGCCCCAGCGGATCCTGCGCCGTCTGCTCGACGACTTCGTCCTGGTCGAGGACGCCGACCTGCTCCGGGCGGCACGGCTGATGATCGAGGCCACCCGGACCCTGGTCGAGCCGGCCGGGGCCGCGGCCCTGGCCGGGGCGCTCTCGCCTGCCCTCGCCCCCCGCCTGCGCGGCCGGGAGGTGGCGCTGATCTGCACCGGGGCCAACCTGAGCCCGGCCCAGCTGCGCCAGGTCCTCGCTCCCGCCTAGCCGAGGGGCCGGCGGCGGCCGGCCCGTCACCGCCCCGCGTCGACCTCGCCTCGACCGCGGCGCGTGACCACGCCCCCCGGTAGCGCTCGGTCGGCGCTCCGGCCGGGGTGCCGACCCGGCCGGCGGGGTGCCCGGCGACGGTTTCCCCCGGGCCCGGGCCGCCCCGGCCTTTCGAACCCTGGTCGGAGTCTTGACTTTGGCTTTCGTTTTGACAACATTTAGAAAGAATTTGAAAGACATCAAACGTCACCGATCGACGCTCGACGAGGGGGCCACCCCCCACGAGCGACGCGAGGCGATCGTCCGCGTGGTCGAGCAACGCGGGCGCGCTTCGGTCGCCGAGCTCTCCCGCAGCCTGGGGGTGTCCGAGGTCACGATCCGCAAGGACCTGGCCGCGCTCGAGCTCGACCACCACCTCATCCGAACGCGCGGGGGCGCCCTCCGCCGCCGCGTCAGCAGGGCCGAGCTGGCCTTCGAGGTCCGCTACAACCTCCACCGGCCGGAGAAGGAGCTGATCGGGCGAGCCGCCGCCGCCCTGGTCGAGGACGGGGAGACGGTCGCCCTCGACTCCAGCACCACCGCCCTCCAGGTGGCGAGGAACCTGAAGGAGCGTCGCGAGCTGACCGTGATCACGAACAGCATCCGGATCGCGGCCGAGCTGGCGGGGGTCGAGGGCTTCACGGTCCTGCTGCCCGGGGGGAGGCTTCGCTCCGAGGCCTTCTCGCTGGTCGGGGGTTGGAGCCGGGGCTGGCTGCGTGGGATCCACGTGCAGCGGGCCTTCGTGGGCGCGGTGGGGTTCACCCTCGAGCACGGCTTGACCGAGGCGACCGAGGAGGAGGCCGAGGTCAAGCGCGGCCTGGTGGCGGCGGCGAGCCAGGTGATCGCGATCATCGATCACAGCAAGTGGGGCAAGGTGGCGTTCACGACCTTCTGCCCGCCGGAGCGGCTGGGGGTGGTCGTCAGCGACGTTCAGGCCCCCGCCGCCCAGGTGGCCGCCGTGCGCGCGCAGGGGATCGACGTCCGATTGGTCCCGGGGGCGGACCCGGACCCCTGCCGGGGAAGGGGAGAGGCCCGGTGAGCACCGACCTCCTGCTCGGCGTCGACGTCGGCACCGCCAGCTCGAAGGCGGTCCTCGCCTCTCCCACCGGCGAGGTGATCGCCAGCGCGGAGCTGCCGCACCCGGTCAGCACGCCCCAGCCCGGCCACGTGGAGCAGGACGCCGAGGCGATCTGGTGGGCCGACCTGGTGAGGTTGGCCCGCCGGCTACGGGAGCGGGTCCCGGCCGGAGGCCGGATCGCCGGCGTCGGGCTCAGCGCGATCGGGCCCTGCCTGCTGCCGCTCGACGACCGGGGCCGTCCCCTCCGTCCGGGGATCCTGTACGGGGTCGACACCCGGGCGAGCCAGCAGATCGCGGAGCTGGAGGCGCGCTGGGGCGAGGAGGAGCTGCGGCGCTTCAGCCGGATGCCCCTGACCAGCCAGTCGATCGGCCCCAAGATCCTGTGGCTGCGTCAGCACGAGCCCCACCTCTTCGCTCGCGCCCGCTGGCTGGTGACGGCCACCACCTACCTCGTCCACCGCCTCACCGGGGCCATGGTCCTCGACCGGCACACGGCCTCCTACTTCCAGCCGTTGATCGACCTCGATCGCCTCGAGTGGACCGACCGCTTCGCGGCGGATCTGGTGGACCTCCGCCTCCTGCCCCGGCTGGGCTGGTGCGACGAGGTGGCGGGCCGGGTGACCGCCGAGGCGGCCGCGGCGACCGGGATCCCGGAGGGCACGCCCGTCACCGTGGGGGCGGTCGACGCCCTGGCCGAGGCGGTGAGCGTCGGGGTCGTCGAGCCCGGCGACCTGATGGTGATGTACGGCAGCACCATGTTCTTCATCGCCGTCACCGACCGGTTGGTGCCGAGCACCGTGACCTGGACCACCGCCGGGGTGAGGGCCGGGCGCTGGAACGTCGCCGCGGGGATGGCCACCAGCGGCGCCGCCACGGCCTGGTTCCGGGACCAGCTCGCCCGCGACCTCGACACCGACGGCCGGGCCTACGCCCTCCTCGCCGAGGAGGCGGCCGCCTCGCCTCCGGGCGCGAACGGCCTGCTCTTCCTGCCCTACCTCAGCGGAGAGCGGACCCCGCTCAACGACCCCCTGGCCCGGGGCGTGATCGCCGGGCTGCGGCTGGACCACACCCGGGCCGACCTCTACCGGGCCCTCCTCGAGGGCATCGCGCTGGCGGCGGCCCACAACCTCGAGACGATGCGGGACATGGGCGTCCAGGTGCGGCGGGCGGTTGCCGTGGGCGGGGGGACGAGGAACCCGCTCTGGCTCCAGCTGGTGTCCGACGCCACGGGGCTGGAGCAGGAGGTGCCCCGGACCACGCTGGGCGCGGCCTACGGCGACGCCTTCCTTGCCGGCATCGCCACCGGGCTCGTATCCGGCTACGACGCCCTCCGCTCCGGCTGGGTCCGGCCGGGACGGCGCGTTCGGCCCGATCCGGCGGCCGTGCCCGTGAGCCGTGAGCGGTTCGCGCTCTTCCGCCGGCTGTACGAGGACAGCCGGTCGGTCGTCCACGAGCTGGCGTGGCGCCACCTGGAGGGCGCCTCGACGCGATGAGCGCACCGGCTCATCTCAGGCAAGCGAGATTCGAGGGAGGACAGCGAGCATGATGGGAACCAAACACCGCCTCACCAGGGCGCTGGCGGGGGTCGGTCTGGCCGCACTCCTGGCCGCGTGCGGCGGCGCCGGGGGCGGCGCCAGCTCGCACCGCTACACCATCGCCTTCGTGCCCAAGCTCATCGGCATCCCGTACTTCACGGCCATGCAGAAGGGCGGCCAGGAGGCGGCGAAGGACCTGGGCGTCGACTTCATCTACCAGGGCCCCACCACCGCCGACTCGGCCAAGCAGATCGAGACCATCGACGCCCTGATCTCACGCCACGTCGACGCGATCGCCGTCGCCCCCGACGACCCCAGCGCGGTGGGACCGATCCTGGAGAAGGCCAAGAACGCCGGCATCGCCGTGCTGACCTCCGACACCGACGCCCCCAACACGGTTCGGGAGGTCTGGGTCAACCAGGCGACCGACACCGCCATCGGCAACGCCATCACGGACTCGCTCGCCAAGCTGATGGGGCAGAGCGGGGAGTGGGCCATCGACTCCTGCGGTCCCACCGCCCAGAACCTGAACTCCTGGATCGCGGTGGAGAAGCAGCGTGCCGCCACCCAGTACCCGGGGATGAAGCTGGTCGACGTCAAGTACGGCGGTGAGGACCAGGCGGCCAACACGGCCATCTCCAAGGACCTGATCACCGCCAACCCGAGCCTGAAGGGGCTGGTCGGCGAGTGCACCACCTCGGCCCCGGCGGTGGGCGAGGCGATCACCCAGCTGGGCAAGATCGGCCAGGTCTTCGGGGTGGGGCTGGGCACCCCGACCACGATGGCCCCCTACATCAAGAACGGCTCCGTCCCCTACGTCGTGCTCTGGAACCCGGTCAACCTCGGCTACCTGACCGTCTGGGCGGCGAAGCAGCTGCTCGACAAGAAGCCGTTCCAGGCGCAGAACCAGGTCGGTGGACCGGTGGGGACGGTCAAGTACCTGCCCGCTCAGAAGATGCTCCTGCTGGGCCCGCCCCTCGTCTTCGACAAGAGCAACATCGACCAGTACGTCGGGAAGTTCTAGGGTCGGGATGGACGAGCTGCGAGGAGAGGAGCACCGGGTGCTCCTCTCCCTGCGCGGGATCCACAAACGCTACGGGGGGGTCCACGCCCTGCGCGGGGTCGACCTCGACCTCGCTCCGGGGGAGGTCCATGCCCTGGTGGGCCAGAACGGGGCCGGCAAGTCGACCCTGATCAAGGTCATCTCCGGGGCCGAGCAGCCGGACGCCGGACAGGTGCTGATGGACGGTCGGCCCCTGACCATCTCCTCGCCGCAGCGTGCCTTCGCGCTCGGCATCGCCACCGTCTACCAGGAGCCCCACCTGCTGCCGGAGCTGACGGTGACCGAGAACGTGTTCCTCGGTCGGGAGCTTCGGGACCGGCTCGGGAACATCGACTGGAGACGCCAGCGTCAGCGGGTGCGGGAGCTGTGCCAGCGTCTGGCCATCGACCCGGACCTCGCCGACGCCCCCATGCGCGACCTCGGCATCGCCCTCCACCAGCTGGTCCAGATCGCCAAGGCCCTGGCCAACCAGGCCAGGGTGCTGGTCCTCGACGAGCCCTCGGCCATCCTCACCCAGCGCGAGACGGAGATCCTGTTCCACGTCGTCCGCCAGCTCCGCTCCGAGGGCGTGGCCGTGCTCTACATCAGCCACCACCTGGAGGAGATCTTCGCCATCGCCGACCGGGTCACGGTCATGAAGGACGGGGAGGTGGTGGCGCGGGGAGGCGTGCGCGATCTCTCGATGGAGAGGATCATCCAGCTGATGGTCGGCCGCCGCCTCGAGGCGGGTGAGGAGCGGCGTCGCCGGATCGGGGACCGGACCGTGCTCGAGGTCCGCGAGCTGGGCCGGGCCGGGCGCTATCGGCAGGTCAGCTTCTCGGTCCGGGCGGGGGAGATCGTCGGCCTCTTCGGGCTGATCGGCGCCGGGGGGATGGACGTGATGCTCGCCCTCTTCGGCGCCGAGCCGGCCGAGACGGGTGAGATCCGGTTGGAGGGCCGCAAGCTCGCCATCCGCAGCCCGCGGGACGCCGCCGCCCACGGGATCGCCATGCTCCCCGAGGACCGCAAGACCCAGGGGCTCTTCTTGAGCCAGAGCCTCGCCTACAACGTGGCCATGGGCAACCTGGGCCGGATGAGCCGCCTGGGTTTCGTCCTCGCCCCGGGTCGGGAGGCGAGCACCGCACGCTCGTGGATCGACCGGCTCACCATCCGGGCGCCGGGGCCCGGCACCCGGGTCGAGCACTTGAGCGGCGGCAACCAGCAGAAGGTGCTGCTGGCGCGGTTGCTCACCCAGCGCCCGCGGCTGCTGCTCCTGGCC
>DASRBU010000165.1:0-5085 GCA_035653475.1 Candidatus Dormiibacterota bacterium
GATCACGCCGACCAGAATCGCTACCAGCACACCTACCATCACCGCCATCATGGTTCCACCTCGCCGGCCCGGCGGACGCGTCCCGTGGGAGCGGCCGTCGCCCCGGGATCTGCCCTGTGCGCCATCCTACGCGGGCCCGACCACCGGCCCCTCGCCCCGCCGCCACCGACCGCGACCGGCCCCCACGGCCCCGGTCGCGGGGCGAACGGGGCACGGCCCCGATCCTGCCATCGCTCCTGCGGCCTCATACCCTGGACAACGCTCGACCTCTCCGCCCCGCTCACCGCCCGGCCGGGAGCCGCAGACCCCCTCCGCCGAACCGCTCCTCGAGGAACCGTCCGTGGGCCAGGAGACGGTCGGAGTCCCGCTGGTACACGGCCTCGGTGATCTCGTCCAGCCCGGCGTCGAGGAGGTCCAGCTGCTCCCGCAGCGCCCGAAGCGGGCTTCGGCCGTCGGGCAGCTCGCGACCGGCCGCCTCGAGAGGGAGCGCGAGGTAGGCGTCGAGCGCCCCGGGCAGGTAGTCGTTCGCCATGCGCTGGACCACGAAGCGATCCTGGGAGCCGGGGGGGAACTCGTCCAGGTGGGGCACCAGGGCCAGGATCTTCCGGCGGATCTCCGCCACCCTGGATTGCACGTCGACCGGGAGGCGCCCGTGGGTGCTGGCGTAGGCGCGGTCCAGGGCCCGGCGGATCTCGTCCGGCCGGTACGCGACCGAGCGCAGCTCCGCCGGCCGGGGGCCGGGCGCGACCAGCGCCCCCAACCCGTACAGGACCACCGCCGGCGCCCACCAGAACGGACCCAGCAGGCCCAGGAGGTGGAGGATGACCCCGATCACCAGCCCCATCAGGCCCAGGGTGCTGCCCACCAGGTGCTTCGCGCTCCAGAGGTAGCGGAGACGTCGCCACACGGCCGCCTCCGGTCAGCCCTTGCGCTCGGGCGAGGGCAGCGAGAGCTCGCCGGTCAGCGAGGCCGCCCGGGCCTGCCCGACCTCGGCCACCTGGGCGCGATCGATGTACGCCCGCGCCTTCTCGACCTCCGTGGAGAGCACGTCCACGGTGCGCTTCATGCCGTCCAGGGCCTGGACCTTGAAGCGATCGATCATGTCGATGGTCGCATACACGTTGTTGAAGGCGGCCTGGAGCTTCTGCACGTCCACGGTGGCGGCCGCGGCCTGGCCGTAGACCTGCTCCGTCTGCTGACGCAGCATCTGCGAGGTGGACTCGATCAGGTTGCCGGTGGTGGTGTTGAGGGCCGTGATCTGATCCAGGACCAGCTTCTGGTTGGTCAGCGCCTGCGCCACGATCACCGCCGTGCGCAGGGCGGAGATGGTCGTGGTGGTGGCCCGGTCCACGCCCTTGATCAGCTCCAGGTTGTTCTTGCGGATCAGGTCGAGGGCCAGATATCCCTGCATCGAGACGGCCAGCTGGGTCAGGATGTCCTGGCGCTTCTGGCGCACGTAGAAGAGCACGTTCTCCTGGATGGCACGGGCCCGCTCGGGGTCGCTCAGCTGGAGCATCTGCACCTTCTGCTCCAGCGCCTCGTCCAGCTTGGCCGCCATGTAGGCGTACTGCTCGAGCCGCGTCTTCATCTGCCAGAGGTTGACCTTCTCCTGGTCGATGGCGGCGTTGTCCCGCTGCAGCTCCTCCTGCCCGTGGTAGAGCGACTGGATGATGGCGTCGAGGTTGCCCTGGGCCGACTGGTAGCGCCGGAAGTAGTCGCGCATCCGGTTGCCGAGGGGCAGGATGCCGAGCAAGCGACGGCCGCCTCCCAGCCCCTGTCGCTGGGGGTCCAGCTCCTCGATCTGCCGGCGCAGGGCGAGCAGGGATCGGGACACGTTGGATCCCTGGCCCAGCGGTCCTTTCTCCATCGCCGCCGCCGGCCGCTCCAGGAGCCGGTTCGAGACCTCGGCCGAACGCCGGATCTCCTGGTTGCCCAGCTGGGTCACGGAGTCGACCTTGCGCTGGAAGTCGGGGGAGTGCACGTCCAGCTGCGCCAGCGACTCCACGAAGGTGGCGACCGCCTGCTCGATCTGACGGGCGGCTGCCTCGTCGACCTGCAGGGAGGCGGCGGCCTGCTCCCGGCTGAGGGGCGGCACCGGCTCCGGCGGCGTCAGGGCGATCCGGTCGTCGGCGCGATCCCGCCCCTCCGCCGTCTGAGGGGTGGAGGATTCGGGCCTCCTGTCGGTCATGTCGCAGCTCCTCGCTTGTCCTCAATCCTCGGTGGCCGGTCGGAGCCGCTGCCACGGCCGGCGCCGAACTCGCGGGCGGCCGGCGGCACGCTGCGGCCGGATGCCGTCCAGCACCTCACCCGGCCGATGCTACGCCGCTCGGGCCGCGACGCGAGGCGGCGGCCGCCCCCTCGAGACCTCAGGCGACGACCCAGATCTTGCCTGCCGTCTCGTGGCTGAGGGTTACGTCGTGCCCGCCCCCCACCCTCACCCGGAGCGTCCGGCCCACCTCGTCCACCTCCAGGACCTCGAGGGTGGCGCCCGGCACCAGCCTCCGCTCCTGCAGGTAGCGCAGCAACGCCGGCGCCTCGCGCTCGGCCACCTCCGAGATGCGGCTGAGCCTGGCCACGGACCCCGGCCGCAGCGCCGAGAGCCGGGCCTCGCGCGGGTCCAGGTCCGCGCGCCCGGGGATCGGGTTCCCGTGCGGACAGCTGGTGGGACGTCCCAGCACCTCCCACAGGCGGCGCTCGACCCGGTCGGAGAGGGCGTGCTCGAGCCGGGCGGCCTCCTCGTCGGCCACCACCCAGTCCAGGCCCAGGCCATCGGTCAGCCACCGCTCCACCACCCGATGGCGGCGGACGATGGCGGCGGCCGCCTCACGGCCCCGCTCGGTGAGCTCGATCTCCTTGCGGCTGTTGATGCACACCATGCCGTCCCTGATCATCCGGCGCAGGGCCACGGTCACGGTGGGCCGGCTCACCCCCAGCCAGTCGGCCAGGCGGGCGCTGCGCGCTCGCTCGCCTTCGGCCTCCATGTAGTAGAGGGCCTCCAGGTACCTGGAGACGACCTCGGACGGGGGGCGCGACCCCACGGCCACGTCTGGTGTGACGCTCATGCTCTCCCTACATGATGCCCATCCCGCCGAGGGCTGAAAGCATGGCCGCCGGTCGGCCGGCAGGGCGACGGCGGCCGACCGGCGGAAGTGACGTCATCGCTCGGATCCGGGATCGGGCGGCTTCGCGCCGCCCCGGCGGCCCTCCGGGACCGCCCTCAGGGGTGTCCGCCTAGACGGCCACCCGCTCCAGCTCTTCCTCGTCCTCGGGCACGCGCTGGGGGTCGCGCCAGCGGAAGAGACGCTCCTGAACTTCGAAGATCGAGTCCAGCACCTCCTGGACGAGGTGGCTGTCGCGCAGGACCTCGAGGCACGACGGCGGCAACTCGGCCAGGGACTCGCGCATGCGCTCCCTCATGTCCTCGGGAATGACCTTGATCCCGTCCCGGTTGAGCTCTTCGAGCCGCCAGAGGACCCGGTCGGTGGCGTTGAGCATGCGGTAGAACGCGTAGCGGCGCTCGTTCTCCCTCCGGATCTCCTCCTGCAGCTCTTCGATTGCTAAGTTCGTCTCGTCGATCATCACACCTACCTTCGTTCAGAGTCGTTCAACGGTGTCGAAGGCAACAGGCGGTCACCCCTCCGACCCCTTCCTGCGCCGTCTTTCCTCTCACCTTCTATCGTTCGAGGACTGGGGAACGTTCCGCCCGGGCGCGAGACCGGCGGCCGTGACCGCGATCCTCTACCGGCGCGGGGGAGTATGGCACATCCCTTTCGTGGCCCGCAGACCGGATCTCCCCGACCATCCCGGGCAGATCGGGCTGCCCGGGGGCGGGGTCCGCTCGGGCGAGGCGGCCTGGGAGGCAGCGGCGCGCGAGGCGGAGGAGGAGCTCGCCGTCCCCACCGCGGCGCTGAGGCCGCTCGGGGCCGGAAGACCCCTCTACGCCGCCGTCACCAACTACTGCGTGGTGCCGTTCGTGGCCTGGCTGCCCCTGTCGGAGGTCCGCTTCCGGCCCGATCGGAGGGAGCTGACGGCGGTCCTGGAGGTGCCCCTGGCCGAGCTGCTCGACCCCCGGGCCTGGCGGCAGGGCGCCGGCCCGCTCCCCGGCCCCCACTTCCCCCTGGGCGAGGGCATGATCTGGGGGCTCACGGCCCGACTGCTCGCCGACCTGCTGCCCCGGATCAGCGCGGCGGCACCAGACCTCTGAGGTCGGTGGCCGGGTCCGCCAGCCGTTCCGGCTCCACCTCGACCCTGGCCTCCATCAGGCGCCGGAGCTGGCCGATGGTACGACCGTCGTTGACCCCCGCCGCGGCCACCAGGCGCCCCTCCCGCAGGTAGAGGACGGTGAAGGGCGGTTGGTCCAGCCGTCCCCGGACCAGGGTCGCGTCCCAGGGCAGGGCACCACCCACGTACTGCAGGTTGAGATCGTACTGGTCGGACCAGAACCAGGGGGCCTCGGCGAAGGGCCGGCCCTGGCCGGCCAGGGAGCGCCCGACCGCCTCGCCGTGACGGATCGCGGTCTGGAAGTGCTCCACCCGGATGGCGGTCTCGAAGAGCGGGCTCCAGAACCGGGCGCAGTCGCCGGCGGCGTAGACGTCGGGGACGTCGGTCCGGCCCAGCTCGTCGACCAGGATCCCGCCCTGGCAGCCGATGCCGGCGGCCGCGGCCAGCTCCTGGTTGGGCTCCGAGCCCACGGCCACCAGGGTCTCGGCGGGGAGCTCCGGCAGCGCCGAGAGCCCGGTGCGCAGGTCGACGCCATGGGCGCGGTGGACCCCGGCGAGCCAGGCCCCCAGCTCCGCCCCCAGCACCCGCAGCAGGGGTTGCTGGAGCAACTCGTACACCACCACCTCCAGGCCGCGGGTCCTGGCCCCGGCCGCCACCTCGCAGCCGATGAACCCGGCCCCCACGATGTCGAGCCGGCCCCCGGCCTGGAGCAGGGCGCGCAGCCGGTCGGCGTCGTCCAGCTCGCGCAGGTAGAGGCGGTCCGGGTAGGCGGCCAGGCGGCGAGGGCGGGCGCCCGTGGCCAGCAGCAGCCGCCCGTAGTCGAGCCGCTCGCCGGTGTCGAGGCGCACCTGGCGCCGGCCGGGG
>DASRBU010000166.1:0-4741 GCA_035653475.1 Candidatus Dormiibacterota bacterium
TGGTCGACGGCCGGCCGCGGGTCTTCGAGTCGCCGCGCAGCGCCCGGGAGGCGGGCATCGCCACCGTCTACCAGGACCTGGCCGTGGTCCCCCTGATGTCGGTCTGGCGCAACTTCTTCCTGGGGGCGGAGCCCCGGCGGCGGGTGGGTCCCCTGCGCTTCCTCGACGTCGAGGCCGCCAGGCGGATCGCCAGGGAGGAGATCGGCAAGATGGGGATCACCATCCGCGACCCCGAGCAGCCGGTCAGCACCCTCTCGGGGGGCGAGCGGCAGTCGGTGGCGACCGCCCGCGCCGTCTACTTCGGGGCCCGGGTCCTCATCCTCGATGAGCCCACGGCCGCCCTCGGGGTGAAGGCGGCCGGGGTGGTCCTCCGCTACATCGCCCGGGCGAGCGAACGCGGGCTGGCCGTGATCTTCATCACCCACAACCCCGCCCATGCGTACCTGGTGGGCGACCGCTTCGTGCTGCTCAACCTGGGACGCTGTGTGGGCGACTACCGAAAGGGGGAGATCAGCCGCGACGAGCTGGTGGGCAGGATGGCGGGCGGCGCCGAGCTGGAGCAACTCGCCCACGAGCTGGACCAGCCGATCGGTGCCGGCAACTGACGTCCCGGCCCCCGCCCGGGCCCGGCCTCGGGCCTCGGCCCCTCCCGGGTCGGGCGGGGCCGAGGCCGCCGGGCGACGGCCAGCGACCGGGGTGGGGCGGCCAGGATGAGGGCGGCCACGCTGGCCAGCGGCGGGCGGCTCCGCATCGAGGAACGGGATCCGCCCCGGATCGAGCGGCCCGATCAGGTGCTCCTGGAGGTGGAGGCCTGCGGGATCTGCGGCACCGACCTCCACATCCTGTCCTCGCCTCCCGAGCACCCCTGCCGGGTCGGGGTGATCATGGGCCACGAGTTCGTGGGCCGGGTGCGCGCGGTGGGGGAGGCGGTCGCCGCCCCGGCCGTGGGCGACCGGGTGGTCGTGGAGGCCAACGTGGCCTGCGGGCAGTGCGGCTGGTGCCAGCGAGGGCTGCCCAGCCACTGCGAACGCTTCACCACGCACGGGATCTTCGTCGACGGGGGCCTGGCCCCACGGGCGGTAGTCCCGGCGCGTTCCTGCCACCGGATCTCCGAGGCGGTGCCCCGTCACCTGGCCGCGCTGGCCGAGCCGCTCTCCTGCGTGGTCAACGGGGTCCGGCTGGCCCGGGTGGAGCCGGGCGAGACGGCCCTGGTGCTGGGCGCCGGACCCATCGGCCTCATGTTCACCGCGCTGCTGCGCCTGGCGGGGAGCGGCGTGATCGCGGTCGAGCCCGCCCCCCGGCGCCGCGAGCTGGCGGCCGTCCTGGGCGCCGAACGGGTCGTCGACCCCGCCCGCGAGCCGGTGGAGGAGGCGGTTCGAGCCGCGACCGGCGGGATCGGGGCCGACGCGGTGGTCGACGCGGTGGGCACCCAGCTCCCGGTGGCGCTCGACCTGGTCAGGCCGGGCGGTCGGGTCGTCCTCTTCGGGATGAACCAGCGGGCCCGGGCGGAGGTGAGCCAGAACCTGATCACCCGAAAGGAGGTCCAGGTCCTGGGTGCCTACGTGGGGCGGGACGTGTTCCCCAGCGCGGTCCGGCTGCTCGAGCAGGGACGGGCCGACCTGAGCCCGATGGTGACCGATCGGATCGGCCTGCCCGAGCTGCCGGCCGCGGTCGAGCGGCTGCGCCGGGGGGAGGCGGTGAAGGTCGTGGTCGACGACCTGGGGGACACCGGATAGGGGCGGAGCGGCACCCCGGGCCTCCCCTCCCCCCCGGCCCGGGACCACCGCCGGCGGTCCCTACCGCGACCCGAGCAGCCCGCGCGCGACCGCCAGCGCCGCCTCGTAGTCGGGCTCGCTGCCGACGTTGCCCACGTACTCGACGTGACGGATCACCCCGGCCGGGTCGATCACGAAGACCGCCCGACCCAGGAGGTCGTTCTCCTTGATGGTCACGCCGTAGTCGATGCCGAACTGTCGGTTGCGGTAGGCGGAGGCGGTGGTGTGACCCACCTCGGCGGCGCCGCACCAGCGCTCCTGGGCGAAGGGGAGGTCCATGCTCACGGTGAGCATGGCCACGCCCCCGCCCAGGGCCAGCCGCTCCCGCTCCCAGCGACGCGTCTCCCGGTCGCAGGTGGGCGTGTCCAGCGAGGGGACCGTGCTCAGGATCAGCACCCGGCCCCGGAAGTCGGAGATCCGGATCGGCTGGGGCCGGAAGCCCTTGCCCGCCAGCTCGGCCTCGGGCGCCGGCTCGCCCGGCCGCAGCTCCCGACCGAGCGCGGTCAGGGGGCCGGTGCGGTGGAGGAAGGCGTTCTCACGCTCGACCACGGCTGCCATCCGGGTGATTCTAGGGCCCTCGAAGCCCCGGTCGGCGGGGCCGGTCCGGCGCCGGACCGGCCCCGAGCGGTCAGGGCCAGGACGGGCCCCTACCCGCGCCCGGTGCGCGGCCACCGGGGATCATCGCTGCACGTCCACCACCAGCCGGCTGGGCGAGCCCAGCACGAACGACCGGAAGCAGTGGTTCGCGCCGGCGATCCCGAGCCCCCAGGTCAGCACCCCCTCGAAGTCGCCCAGCTGGGCCGCCTGCTCGAGGCCCGGGAAGTTCGGGGTCGAGTTGAGCACGGCCTCCACCGGCCGGCCCTGGTCGTCGTGGTTGGTCGCGTTGTGGACGACCACCTCCAGGCCGGCGGAGCCGCTCAGCGTCACCGGCAGGCCGCTGGGGTCGCGGGTGAAGGTGTTGCCCCGGGGGAAGATGTCGTACCTCCAGGTCTCGGCGTTGAACTCCAGCACGAACCGATCGAATCCCTCGCCGTCGTGCCGTCCCACCCGTGCATCCCGGAGCACGCTGGGCGGGCCGCCCTGGGCGGGACCGCCGGTCTGGGCCTCACAGGAGTACCTGACCCCGGTCTCGCCCGGGGCCCGATCGATCGGCGCCTC
This sequence comes from Candidatus Dormiibacterota bacterium, assembly GCA_035653475.1. Classification (GTDB taxonomy): domain Bacteria; phylum Chloroflexota; class Dormibacteria; order Dormibacterales; family Dormibacteraceae; genus CADDZO01. Next base: position 2,934 of record DASRBU010000166.1, read on the forward strand.
CGTGGGAAGCGCGGTGGGCGGGGGCAGGGCGGTGGGCGCCGCCGACGGAGCCGCGCCGGCGGCCGGCGAGGCAGAGGGCGAAGGGCGCGTCCCGGCCTGCCCTCCGCAGGCAGCGAGCACCACCAGGGCCGCCGCCGCGATCCACAACTTGCCCATCTCTCTCTCCTCCGAACCACGGCGCCGGCCTCACGGCGGGCACGGCCAGGCCGAGGCCACCAACCCGCATTGCCCGAGCTCACGCTAGCCACCGGACGTGGCCACCGAACCGGTCGGAAGGCCCTGGGAAGGCGGGCCGGATGGACGGGCGAGACCGGGATCGAACGGTCGTGATGCACCGGGCGGATCAGCCGAACCTGCCCTGGTCGGGTGCCCGGCTCCAGGGTCGCCCGACCTCTGGGGCCCGTGACCGAGGGCCCTCGAGCGTCCGGCCCGGTGGGTCGATGATCGGCGGAGGTAACGCGGCCGGAGCGACGCCGACGGTGCCGGGGACGTGGTCAGGGACGCCGTCGCCCGGCTCGGGCCCTGCGGCCCGCGGTCGCCGCCGGACGCCGGCCGCGGGGTGCGGCCCGGGGCGGGCCCCGTCCGAAGGCCGTGGGGCAGCCCGGTTCGGCCGGGGAGGAACGACGCAGATGACGCCAACCGCGCATCCGGTCCAGCCCTCGGTGGCCTACCCCGCCCGACCGCTCGACCGGCTGACCACCGTCTCTCGCGTCCTCACCGTCATCCCCATCCTGATCGTGCTGGGGACGGTGTCCGCCGCGCCCTGGCAGGTGGGAAACGGGACCGTCGTCGGCGGGCTGCTCTGGCTGGGACCGCTGCTCATGGTCCGGCTCCGCCAGAAGTACCCCCGCTGGTGGTTCGACTGGAATCGGGAGCCGCTCCGCCTCTCGAACCGGGTGGCGCCTACCTCCTGCTCCTCGACGACCGCTACCCGTCGACCGACGAGGAGCAGTCGGTTCGCCTGGACCTCCCCTACCCGGACGTGCCCAACGACCTCAACCGATAGCTACCCCTGGCCAAGTGGCTGCTGGCCCTGCCCCGCTACGTGGTGCTCTTCTTCATCGACGTCGCCGCCGTGGTGGTGGTCGTGGCCTGGTTCGCGATCCTGTTTCAGGACTCGCTACCCGAGGGGCCGGTTCGACCTCCTGCAGGGCGTCTCCCGCTGGCACGACCGGCTCCTGGCCTACGCCTTCCCTGCTCGTCACCGACCGCTACCCATCCTTCCGGCCGGCCCCGTGGCCGGACCAGCCGGGCCCACCAGGCCCATCCCGGCCCGGGGTGGGCACCGCGCCGGAACGCCCGTGGCCGGCACCGGGGCCGCGGCATGGCCCCGGTCGAGATCGATCCCCCGCTCGTTCTGCCGCCCCGAGACGGGTCGCGCCCCGCCCCGGAACGAGTGTATATGATATGCGATCAGTGACGGCACGCTCGGCCCGACGGCCGAGGTCGGGTTGGAAAGGAGGGTGGCCTTGGGTTCCCAGCACGGGTGGCTCCGATCGATGGGCGTGGTCGCGGCGGCGCTGCTCCTGGCCGCCTGCGCGGCGGTGGGAACCGGCGGCGGCTCCTCGACCTCCGGCGGCGGCGGTGAGATCGCGATCGGGGCGATCTTCCCCCTGACCGGGGCCAACGCCCAGTTCGGCCAGAACTCGCTGCACGGGGTCGAGCTCGAGGCCGACCTCATCAACCGCCAGGGCGGCATCAAGTCGATGGGCGGGGCCAAGCTCCGCATCGTCAGCGCCGACGCCACCAGCGATCCCACCCAGGCCGCCGCCGTCACCAGCAAGTTCGTCACCTCCAACAAGGTCATC
>DASRBU010000167.1:0-17059 GCA_035653475.1 Candidatus Dormiibacterota bacterium
CCGGCACCGATCACCGTGCCCGCCAGGACGTGGGTGGTGCTGACCGGGATGCCCAGCGTCGTCGCCGCCTGGATCACCACCGCGCCCATGAGCTGCGCCCCCATCCCCGTCGCCGGCTCGAGCTTGTAGATCCGCCAGCCCAGCGTCCTGATGATCCGCCAGCCCCCGGCATAGGTCCCGAACCCGATGGCCGCGGAGGCCAGCACCACCACCCAGGGCGGCACCATGAAGCGCGGCAGGTGCCCGGTGGCGACCAGCGCCATGGCCATGGCCGCCATGGACTTCTGGGCGTCGTTGGCGCCGTGGGAGTAGGAGACGAAGGCGGCGCTCAGCACCTGCAGGCGGCGAAAGGTGCGGTTCAGGGGGCCGGGCCGGCCGCGCCGGAAGACCCAGTAGAGCCCGACCATGAAGATCCCGGCCACGACGAAGCCGAGCGGAGGGCTGATGACGAGACCGAGCACGACCTTGCCCAGGTCGGCCCAGGCGACGGCGTCGAGGCCGCCGGCCTGGGCCACCCCGGCCCCCACCAGACCGCCCACGAAGGCGTGCGTGGAGCTGCTGGGCAGCCCCAGGTACCAGGTGGCCAGGTTCCAGGCGATGGCGCCCAGCAGCCCCGCCATCACGCTGAGCAGGCTCGGCCGGTGGAGCAGGGTGGCGATGGTGTTGGAGACGGCGCTCCCGAAGAAGAGCACCGTGACCAGGGCGCCGATCAGGTTGAGCACCGCCGAGAGCAGCACCGCCAGGCGAGGGGAGAGGGCCCGGGTCGAGATGGAGGTGGCGATGGCGTTGGCCGTGTCGTGGAAGCCGTTGGTGAAGTCGAAGGCCACGGCCACCACGAAGGTGGCCACGAGCAGGGCCGTGCTCACCTGGCTCCTCGGGCCCGGGAATCGAACCCGCCGGGGCCGTCACCCCGGGTTGGGATGGTCGGGGAGGAGCGCCCGTGGCCGGCGGCCCCGACCGCGCTCATGCGCTCCTGATCTGGATGGCGGCCAGCAGGTTCGCGACCGACTCGCACTTGTCCATCGCCGCCTCCAGGACCTCGTAAAGGTCCTTCCACTTGACCAGCTCGGTGGCCGTCAGCCCCTCGTCCGAGAACAGCCGCCCCAGGGCCTCGCGGGTGATGACGTCGCCCTCGTTCTCGAGACGGTGGATCTCCACCCTGCGCTGGTCCAGGTCCTCGAACTTCTCCAGCCCGTCGAGGGCGCGGGCGATCTCGACGCCGGCCGCGGCCAGGCACTCGCCCAGGGCCTTGGCCGGCTCCGTCACCTCGTGCACCCGGTACAGCTCCATCTTGTCGCCGGCCTCCTCGGCGAGGTCGACGATGTCGTCGAGCGAGGAGGCCAGGGCCAGGATGTCGTCCTGGTCCAGAGGGGCCACGAAGGTACGGATGGCCAGCTCGTAGATGGCATGCGTGACCTCGTCGCAGCGGTGCTCGAGGTCCCGGAGCCGAGGGTGACGGGACCGACCCTCGAGCAGGCTCTTGGAGAGCTCGGTCAGGGCGTCGCTGACCAGCTCCCCCTGCTGCCGGAAGAGGTCGTAGAAGTGCCGCTCGCGCGGCACGATGCTCAGCCTGGTTCCTCGCCCTCTGGCCACCCGATCAGCTCTCCGCTCGCAACCCTACCTGAGTCCACCGCCCGCGATCGTAGCCGAAGCGGACACCGGACCTGCCGACGGCCGAGGGGTGGATCGGCCTCCTGGGAGGGGCCGGCTCTCGAGGGCGTGCGAGAAGCCCAGGCTGGGGTAGCTCCTGGGGAGGCGCCGGCCTGGGTACCGGGGTGGCAACGTGCCCGGCCGACGTGGATCTCCCACCGACGGTTCCGATGCCGAGGGGGAGCCGATCGAGCCCTCGATCCCACCCGTGAGGCCGGCCGGCCGGCTCGGCACCCGCGGCGGGAGATCGGCACTGGCGTGCTGACCGCGCGCGGGGTGCGCGTGGCGGCTGCTGCCGTATGACCTGCCGCCGTGGCCGACCTGGACCACGACCGGCCCAGGCGCATGAGCCCCCGTGAGTGCGGAGAACGCCATCTCCCCGGCGATGGCGCTCACCCTGGCCGCCGGATGCCCCCTCCGGCCGGCGGCCGGCGCATCCCGCCCCAGCCGCGCTGGCGCCACCGCGCGCTCGGCCGAGGGCCGATCGTGACCCGTGGCCCCGGCCGGCGGGGCCAGGGTCCAGATCTCCTCCTCCACGCCCCCGGGTCGCCACGGTCCGGCTCGGGCGAGCGACCGCAGCGGGGCGCGCCAGCCCATCCCACCCCTCACGAACGGCCGGGGCACAGCCCGCCGGACGGTGGCCCGACCCGCGCCCGGGGGCGATCCGAGGCACCCGCCAGCCCGGGTTCGCCAGACGGATGCGTTCCCAGCTCCGTCCCTACCGGGGGAGCGCGCTGGCTGTCTCCGCCGCTGCTGGAGGTCAGCCCGCTGCCCGGCGGTGAGGGCGAGACGGAGCCGCACCGGCCGGGCCGTGGTTCGAGCCTGCCGCGTCGCCCGGCACGGCCCAGCACCCCGGAGGCTCGGACTCCCCTAAGCAGCCTCCCACAAGTTCTGTCCGAAACGCTTGAGTAACCATGGAGATTTGAAAGGTGAGGCTGTCATCTCGCGCTTCCAGCTCCTCTGAGGACAGATCGGTTTGCTGCTCCATGGCTCCCTCGGCTCGGCTCGAACGCACCCACCCTACCAGCGCACTAGAGCTGATGTCCTTTCCGCTTTGAGGTGATCACTTTGGTGGCTTCCTCCCGCGGCTTCCGGGGTAGTTGACCGTTGACCTTGGTGCCTCGATTGGTGGCGATGGCGAGGTATTGGTGGGCGTCGAGGTGATCGAGCGCGCGGAGCAGTGTCGTGCGCGATGGGTGGGAGAAACCGCTTGCGAACGACTCGGCTGGATGATCGGTCCTGCCCTGCCCGCCCTCAACCGGCTTCTCAGCGAGGCGCCCTGGAGCCCCGCCACACAACAGCGGGACTCCCACGCCTGACCACCCGCATCCACTCAGGACACACACGCACAGAGCAGCCGTCCGCCCTACCACGACGAACTGGTGCGGGCAGGATGCGGCCGGCCGGTGACCCCGCCGCCGGTTTCTGGCTGCCGGAGGTCGGCTCCCACGCGGAGGCCACCGAGTGGGGCAGGCGGATGCCGCGTGGCAACGTAGAGATCCGAGAGGACGCCGGGTACAGGGCCGCGCCGCGCGAGCGGAGCGAGGCAATCCAACACCGTCCAATCCCGATGAGTTTTCCCCCACCCGGTAGTCTGTACCGCCATGGGAAAGCTGACCTATGGCATGAACGTCTCGGTGGACGGCTACACCACCGACGCGAACGGCGACCTCGGCTGGAGCGTGCCGGACGACGAGTTGCACCAGTACTGGAACGACCGGACCAGGGACATCGCGCTGTCGCTGTACGGCCGGAAGCTGTACGAGCTGATGTCGGCCCACTGGCCGACCGCCGGCCAGGCACCCGGCGTGCCTCCGGTGGAGGCCGAGTACGCTCGGCTGTGGCTCGCGATGCCGAAAGTGGTGTTCTCACAGACTCTGGAGTCGGTCGACTGGAACTCCAGGTTGGAGCGGGGTGACGTCGTCGAGGTCACGAGGAGGCTCAAGGCCGAGACCGACGGCCTGATGGAGGTGGGTGGCGCCACGCTCGCTGCACCCCTGGTCCGAGCCGGCCTGGTGGACGAGTTCCAGGTGTTGATCCACCCGGTCGCGATCGGCGGCGGCACCCCGTTCTTCCCGTCACTCAACAAGTGGCTGAAGCTGGAGCTGCTGGAGAACCGCACCTTCTCGTCGGGTGCGGTCCTCCTGCGCTATCGGCCCGTGCGCGGCTAATACGGCAACCGCAGTTGTGGCTCAGGAGCGATCGTGCCGGCCCTGGAAGGCGCCGGTGGTGGCTCACCGGGCTCGCCAGCGCTTGGCTCGCCTCCACCACGACCACGCCAGGCGCCGGCGAGGGGGCAGCGGCAGCAGCCGGCGCACCTCGGGCACCGTCGAGCTGGCCAGGCCGAAAGGACCGCCCCTGCTTGCGCCTCGGCCTGGCTTGGGATCGAGGCCAGCCAGGCGTGGGCCAGCAGGGACCGGGTGCGATGGCGGGACCAGCTCGGCCAGTGCCGGACCTCCTCCTGGCCCAGCCCGGTCTCCCCTTTGCCTCCTCGAGGCACGGCTCCGCGACGGAGCGCAGGAAGCCCCTCTCGTCCAGGACGCCGATCCCCTCCGGGTCACCGAAGGTCTCGCACCCGAAGGCCTGCCGGCGGTCCCGGGCGGCATCCACCTCCCAGCCGACCCGGGAGAGCAGCCGCTGTCGGCGGCCCGGGGTGGCCTCCCCCACCGTCTCCGCCACCCGCCAGCCGTTCTCGCGCTCCACCGGGGTGAGCAGGCCCCGCCGGTGCTCGGCCGCCTGCTGGCGGGACTCCCGCCGGGCGAACCGGTCGGCGGAGCGGGCGGGGAAGGCGAGGCAGGCCTCACCAGCGCTCCAGGTCGTCTTGCGTGGTCACCCCATCCGTCGAGGGGACACCCGTCCTGCCGGGACGGTCGGCCCTGGGCAAGTACGGTTGCGGTATTAGCCCCGGGGCCCGCAGCCGCCATCCTCCTCGGCCAGCACGCCCTCGGAGGCGAAGACGCGGCGGGCAACCGCGATCGCGGCGGCGTAGGTCGCGTCCATGCCCCGGTACGAGAGCCCCCGCGCCCCCAGCGTGCGGGCCTGGGTGTACGGCGTGTCCGAGGCGTAGTGGATGATCCCCAGGTCGAAGCCCAGGCGGCTCATGTTCACGTGCTCGTGCATGGGATGACGGTCGGGATGCTGAATCTCGAAGCAGGCGTCCAGGTAGGGGCCGGCCTCCATCTCCACCACCGTGTAGCGGCCCCGGTAGTAGAGCTCGAGGTAGTCACGGTTCTGGAGGAACGTGCCCCTCACGGTCACCGCCCGCTGGTTGTCCAGCACCGATCCGAACACCAGGTAGGGTTGCACGTCCGCCGCGCTGAAGCAGTTGTCGAGCCAGTAGGTGTTGGCCGAGTGCTCGTTGTAGATGACGTTGGGGATCATCACGTCGCCCACGTCGGCGTTGAGCGTCGCCGCCTTGCCCAGCACGTAGACGCCACGCAGCCAGGGCACGGACTGGGCGATCTGGCGCAGGATGTGGTACGCGGCGATGCCGAGCGGGTAGTCGATGTTGACCAGCACCGCCGGTGAGGCCCGCAGGGCCTCGGCATCGACCGCGCCCAGGCGCGGATCCAGGTGCTCGGGATCGAGGGCCGCCAGCCTCACCACCTGGATGGCCGAGTCGATGCCCATCCGCTCGGCGGCGAGGTGGCGGATGCCCACCTCGGCCTCCATCTCGGCCCGGCGCCGTCGAAAGGCCGGGGCCTCGGGATGCTGGTCGAACAGGCCGCGGGCGGCGAAGTACAGCCAGTTGTCGCGCGAGGCCGGGGTGAGCCCGGCCTCGAGCTTGCGCAGCTCGGCGGTCAGCTCGGGGCTGTAGCGGCTGGCGTGCTCGACGATCTCGCGCTCCAGGCGGCGGGGCACGCCGCTCAGCAGGTTGACCAGGCTGTGGAGGTTGGAGGAGACGAAGTAGACCGGCGCCTCGGCCAGGCCCTGCTCCTCGATCGCGGCCTGGGCCGGTTGCCACCAGAGGGCGGCCCCCCGCGCGTAGCCGACGTGCGAGCCCCCGATCATGCGCAGCAGGAGGTGGCACTCCCGCTGCCCGGCCAGGGCCAGCGTGGCCTTGGCCTCCGGCCCCCAGGCCTGCCACAACCGGCGCCAGTCGTCCTCGCTGGCCTGGACACTGAACCGCACGCGTTCCGGATCCAGCCCCACCTCCCGCACCGCCCGGTGGAGCTTGTTCCACTCGATCTGGTAGGCGACCAGGGTCGGGACCAGGTCGTCGATGTCCGAAGGCGAGGCCAGGAGCACGGCCAGGGTCGACTCCCCGTCGTAGTACCAGGCCCGCCGCCGAGCGGGGGCCTTCACCCGCCGCCAGGAGGTCAGGTCGGCGGCCAGGGCCTGCTGGAAGCCCCGGAGGCTCTGGCCGAGCACGACCCGGCGGGCGCGGTTGATGGCACCGGGCAGGCGGCGCACGGCGTAGATGAAGGCCCCCATGTCCATCTGCGGTCGGCTGGCCAGCGGGTGCAGCGAGGAGGCCATGGTGAGGTGGGCCTGGACCAGGGTGTCCAGGCGGATCTCGCCCGAGCTCTGGAGCATGGTCGAGTAGGTCCGGACGTACAGCTCGACGGCGTGCCGTCCGCTCCAGCCGGAGGCGGTCAAGGCCGCCGTAGGCGCTTCCATGCGTCCGAAGTCTAGTGTCGCAAGCCGGAGGTTCACCGTCGTCCGGCGTCTCCGGCGTCGCGATCCCGACGACCGCCCCGGGCGTACCCGGATCGGGACTTACACAAACCTTACCGCCCGACCACCACGGCCTTCACAGATCCCGCCCATGCTGGGGCCACGATGATGCGGCTGAATGCGCTCTGGAGAGGGCTCCCCCGAGCGGCGAAGCTCACGATCGCGGCCGCCGGCGCCTGCGCCGTCGCCGGGAGCGCGGTTGGGCTCACGGCGGCCGCCACCGGCGGGCCGCGGGCGGCGGCCGCCACCCCGCTGCCCACGCCGAGCGGGAGCACCCCCTGCGACCTCTTCCTCGGGCATCTCGCCTCCGACCTGGGCAAGAGCCAGTCCCAGGTGCGGTCCGCGATCCCCGAGGCCCTGCGGCAGACGCTGAGCGACCTGGTGGCCCAGGGCAAGCTCACGCAGCGGCAGGCGAACACGATCCAGAAGCGGGCCGGGCAGGGCTGTCCGGCCCAGCTCGGCTCGCTCCCGGCCAGCTCGGCCCGGCAGCTGGCCCTGGGCATCGCCGCCTACGCCAAGGCGCTGGGGATGACGCCAGCCCAGCTGCGCCAGGCGATCCGGAACGGGCAGACGGTGGAGCAGGTCGCCGCCTCCAAGGGCATGGACGAGACGGCCTTCCGCCAGAAGCTGATCTCGGTGGTGCAGCCCGAACTCGACCGACAACGTCAGGCCGGCCACCTCACCCAGCAGCAGGAGGACGCCATCCTGCAGCGTCTGCGGAACGGGCCGTTGCCGCTCTGGAACCAGCTGCCGGCGCGGAGGACGCCCTCCTCGCCCACCCCCTCCCCCAGCCCCGGCACCGTCTGACCCCCGCCGGGGACGCCAGGCCAGGGCCCCGGCGGCGCCGGGGCCCGGCCGTCCTCGGCCGCGAGCCGTCAGTCGGGAGGGGGGCCCAGGCGGCGCATCAGCTCCTCCAGGAGCCGGCGGGCCTCGGGATCGGACATGACCCGCTGCTGCATCTCCTCCGCCGCGCGCCGTAGCTCGGGATCGCTCATCAGACGCTCGGCCATCTGCTCGAAGCGGGCCGCCATGTCCTTCATGGCCGCCTCTTGCGCCACCTGCATGAGGATGGGCTGGCTGGCCGCGGCCGCCACGGCCTCCACCTGCGCCCTGACCATCTCGACGCCACGGCAGCCCAGGCACTCACCGCGCAAGCCGCAGTGGCAGAGCTGTCGTCGGAGCTGGTCGAGAGCGGCGTGGACGGTGGAGAGGTCGACGGGGCCGGCCATCAGTCCGCCGGCCCGTGCGAGGGGGCGCGTCGCCGGTACATGGTCTCGATCAGATCACGGTACCGCTCCTGCACCACCCGACGCTTGACCTTCAAGGTCGGGGTGAGCTCGCCCGCCTCCTCGGACAGATCCCGGGCCAGCAGCCGGAAGGACTTGAGCGTCTCCCAGCTCCCGAGCCCGCGGTTGAGCTCGTCCACGCGGCCCTGGACGGCGGCGATCAGCCTCGGATCCTCGACCAGGTGCTCGGGAGCGCCCTCCAGCCTCAGGACCTCGCGCACCGCCTGCCAGTCGGGCACGATCAGGGCGACGCAGTAGGGACGTTCGTCCCCCAGCACCACCGCTCGCTCGATGAGCGGATCCTGCTGCAACCGGGTCTCGAGCGGCTGCGGGGCCACGTACTTGCCCCCCGCGGTCTTGATCAGGTCCTTCTTGCGGTCGGTGATGCGGAGGAACCCCTCCGGGTCCAGCTCGCCGACGTCGCCGGTCCGGAGCCAGCCCTCGACCAGGACCTCGGCCGTCCCCTCGGGATCACCGTGGTAGCCGAGCATGTTGCCGGGGCTCCTGACCAGGACCTCGCCGTCCTCGGCCACCCTGACCTCCACCCCCGGCAGCGGAACGCCGACCGTCCCTGGACGGTGCAGCCGCTCCCGGTTGGAGGTGGCGCCGCTGGAGGTCTCGGTCATCCCCCAGCCCTGGAGGATCTTCACCCCGATGGCCCAGAAGAACTCCTCCACCTCCTGCCCCAGGGGCGCGCCGCCGCTGACGAAGAAGCGGAGGCGGCCGCCGGTCAGCCGCTCGCGGACCCGCCTCAGCACCAGCCGGTCGGCCACCGGGTGGAGGGGCGAGAAGACGCCCCGCGCCCGCCGCCGGCCCTGCTCCAGCGCCCAGCTCGCCAACCGCCGGCGCCACCACGGCTGCCGACGCAGGAGGGCCAGCACCCCCTGGTGCATCTTCTCGTACATGCGCGGGACCGAGACCATCACCGTCGGCCGGCACTCCGTGAGGTCCTCCACCACCCGCTCGCTGCCCCGGGAGAGCCAGATCGAGCCGCCCGCGGCCAGCATCACCAGGACGCCGTTGACCCGCTCGAAGACGTGGGCGTAGGGCAGCAGGGAGAGGGCGGTATCGTCCTCGCCGATCTCGAAGGTGCGGGCGCAGACCCGGGCCATGTCGACCAGGCACCGGTGGGCGAGGACCACGCCCCTGGGGATGCCGGTGGTGCCCGAGGTGGGGATGATGGTGGCCACGTGATCGGGGCGGAGGGCGGCGCACCGCAGCCCGACCTCCTCCAGCAGGGCAGGGTCGGCCGCATCGCGCACCCAGTCCCGGAGCTCCTGGTCCATCCGTACCACCCGCTCCACCCCGAGGCGCGCGGCCAGCGCTGGCCCGGAGACGAAGCCCAGACGGACCCCGGCGTCGGTCGCGATCCGGCCCGCCACCTCCGCCGTGGAGCTGGGGTAAACGGGGACGGTGACCGCGCCCGCAGCCTGGATGCCGAGGTCGCAGTAGAGCCACTCGAGCCGGTTCTCGGACATGAGGGCGACCCGCTCGCCCGCCAGCACGCCCTCGGCGACCAGGCGCGCCGCCACCCGGAGCACCAAGGTCCGCATCCGGTCCCAGCCGACCTCCGACCAGGCGCCCTCCTGGTGGTGTCGGATCACCGGGCGGCCGCCGAGTCGCGCCGCCTGGCGGAGGAACAGACCGACCGTGGTCCGTGGATCGACCCGCGTGGGGTCCACGGAGGGCTCCACGGAAGGCAAGCATAGGACGATCCCCGCCTTCCGGTACGTCCCCGTACCCGAAGGCCCCGGGGAGGCGCCGCGAGGGCGCTGTCCCCGGGACCGTCCGGGCACGCCGAACCGGGTCCGGGAGGGTCACGTCCCGCGGACGGGTCGTGGGCTTCCTAGCGGACGGCTTTGATCGTGTACTGGATGGTGCCGGCCGGCACGTCCACGGACACGCGGTCCCCGGCCCGTTTCCCGACCAGGGCTCGCCCGACCGGCGACTCCACGGAGATGCGGCCGTTCGCAGGATCGGCCTCGACGGCGCCCACGAGGTGGTAGACGACGGTCTCTCCCTCCTCGTCCTCGACCTCGATCGCCGAGCCGGGCCCGGCCACGCCGGAGCTCTGCCCCTCGATGATCTGGGCTCGCCCGATCATCTCCTCGAGCTCGTAGATGCGCTCGTCGAGCCTGGCCACCTCTTCCTTGGCCTGCTCGAACTCGGGGTTGTCCTCGATGTCCCCCGGTTGCGCGGCCTCCTTCATCCGCTCGGCCGCCTCGATGCGTCTCGCCCGCGCCTGCTCGAGGTCCTGCTTGAGCTTCTCCAGGCCCCCGGCAGTCAGCAGGACAGGTTGGTTGAGATCCATGCCCCGAGGCGAATAATACGCTCGATGCCCCCGAATCGAGATAGCGGTGAGGGATTCTTGATCGTCGATCCCCAGGTGGATTTCTGCCCCGGCGGGGCGCTCCCCGCCCCCGGGGGCGACGCCATCTTCCCGGCCGTCAACCGGGCTGCGCGGAGACTGCCGCTGGTCGTGGCCAGCCGTGACTGGCACCCGCCCGACCACTGCTCCTTCCAGGCCCGGGGCGGCCCCTGGCCACCCCACTGCGTGGCCGGCACCCCGGGAGCGGAGTTCCACCCCGCCCTGGACCGGGGTCCCATCCAGGAGGTCTTCAGCAAGGCCACCGAGCCCGAGCGGGAAGCGTACTCGGCCTTCCAGGGCACGGCCCCCGACGGCACCGACCTCGGCCGCTGGCTGCGCGCGCGCGGCGTCCGCCGGCTGTACGTGGCCGGCCTCGCCACCGACTACTGCGTGCGCGCCTCGGTGCTGGACGCCCTGAGCCAGGGGTTCGAGGTGGTGGTGCTCACGGACGGGATCAGGGCGGTCGACGCCCGGCCGGGCGACGGGGAGCGGGCCCTGGCCGAGATGCGCGCCGCGGGCGCGACCACGGCCGGCAGCGAGGAGATCGCCTGAGGGCCCACCCCGGGCGGCGGGGTGGGCCCACCCGGGGTCAGTCGAACAGGGAGTCCCACATCGCGGCCGGGACCGCGCCCGCGTAGAGGAGCCGGTCGTGGAAGCGCCTGAGCTGGAAGCGGTCTCCCTCGAGGCGGCGGCGCCGCTCCCGCAGCGCCAGGAGCAGGTGTTTGCCGTAGAGGTAGGAGAGCTGGTAGCCGGGCGTGTACGTGTACCGGCGCACCTCCGCCTCCGCACCCGGTCGCGGCATCGCGGCCCGGGAGACCAGCATCTCCACCGCCTCGGGAAAGCCCATGCGGCCGCAGGAGAGCTCCACGTCGATCACGACCCGGCAGGCCCGCCAGATCAGGCCGTTGAGCTGGACGAAGCGGACCTCGGGGCCGGACATGAAGCCCTGCTCGTACATCAGCTCCTCGCAGTAGTGGGCCCAGCCCTCGACCATCTCGACCGCGTGGTCGGCGCTGAGCAGGCGGGCCAGCGAGGGATGCTGGTTGGCGCAGGCGAACTGGAGGTGGTGGCCCGGATAGCCCTCGTGGACCGAGGTGTTCAACACCGAGGCGTGGTCGTGCCCGCGGAGGCCGTCCTCGCCGGGGGTGACCATGTAGATGCCGAGCTGGTGGGCGTCGAACCTGGCCGGCGGCTCGTAGGCCGCGAAGGGGATCACCGGCCGCAGGAAGCTGGGCGTGGCCTCGACCAGCAGCTCCTCGCCCGGCGGCAGGGTGGCCAGCCTCTGCTGCTCGACGAAGCTGCGCGCCGCCGTGATCGCCTCCCCGTAGGCGGTGAGGACGGCCTCCATGGTCGCCGGGTGCCGAGCCCGCACCAGCTCGTCCACCTCCTCCGGCCTCCGGCCCGGCCAGTGGCGGGCCACGAGCGCCGCCCGCTCGTCCTCGAACTCGGCCAGGTACCGCCGTCCCAGGGCCAGGATGCGATCGGGCGGATCCGGGAGCTGGCGGAGATCCAGCAGGGCCGCGAAACGCTCCTCGCCCAGTGCCTCCGCCTCCGTGGAGCGGGCCAGCACCTCGCCCTCGAGCCAGCCACAGAAGTCGTCCACCGCCTCGCCGGCGGCGGCGGCGGCGCTGGTCAGCCGACGCCGCAGCGGCCCCTCGGGGGCGGACCGGACCACGCTGTCGAAGAGTTCGGGCAGGCGCCGGGCGCTGTCCAGGGCCGTCCGGACCCAGAGCCGAACCGGCTCTCGCAACTGCTCGCGGCTCGCCGCCAGGTAGGCGGGCACCGCTTCCAGTCGCGAGGCGATGGCCTCCAGCCGGACCTCGAGCGGCGCGTAGTCGCGCACGAACAGAAGGAAGACCCCGGTCCCGATCTGGTCGACCGCCTCCGGCCGCTTCGCCCAGAGCCGCTGTTCCTCGAGCTGGAACCGGGTGAGCCCGGCCCAGTAGCGGGCCAGATCGAGCTCGGGGCCGTCGCCCAGCCGCCCCAGCTCGGACTCGAACCCGTGCACCAGCGCGATCAGCTCCTGAACGCCGCTCAGGCTGCCGTCGGGCAGGCGGGGGTCGTGCTGATGGAGCCCGTGGTACGAGGCTTCCACCGGCCGAAGCTCCATCAGCCGGTCGAAGAAACGGGCGATCAGCTCCTCGCCGGTGTGGGTCTCCTCATCGATCGTGGCCATGGCTGCGTCCTCCGCTGATCCAGGCCGGGCCGTCCGGCCCGGTCCCCGGCCGGCCTCTCACCGCGCCGCCGCGACCCGGGTCCGGAACCAGGCCGCGGTCTCCTCCAGCCCCTGCTCCAGGCTGATCTGCGCGCGCCAGCCCAAGCGCTCCGCGATCAGGCTGGAGTCCAGGGCCGAGGTGCGCTGGTCCCCAGGCCGCGGCGGCCCATGCACCGCCTCGATCCCGGTCCCGATCCGCTCGGCGACCAGCCGGAAGAGATGGTTGACGTCGACCTGCCGGCCGGTGCCGACGTTGAAGTGCCCGCTGACGCCGGCGTCGATCGCGGCCAGGTTGGCGCGGACGACGTCGGCGACGTGGACGTAGTCCCGGGTCTGCCGGCCGTCGCCGTGGATGACCGGCGGCTCGCCGGCGAGCAGACGCTGGCAGAAGATGGCGACCACCCCCGCCTCCCCGTGCGGGCTCTGTCGCGGCCCGTAGACGTTGGCGTAGCGCAGGGCCACGTACGAGACCCCGTGCTGCGCGCCGTAGCAGTGCAGGTAGTGCTCGAAGGCGAGCTTGGAGACGCCGTAGGGCGAGATCGGCCAGGCCGGGTGGTCCTCGGGGGTGGGGAGGACGGTGGCCTCCCCGTAGAGCGCCCCCCCGGTGGAGGCGAAGATGAAGCGGGCGCCCGCACGACGCGCCGCCTCCAGCAGGTTCAGGCCGGCCAGGACGTTCACCTCGGCGTCGAGGGCGGGCTCGCGCACCGACCGGCTGACGCTCACCTGGGCGGCATGATGGCAGACGACGTCCGGCCGCAGCTCGTCGATCAGGGCGGCCGCCCGGGGGGAGCGCACGTCCAGGTGGTGGAACCACACCTGCGGGTTCAGGTTCTCCCGGCTGCCGGTGGAGAGGTCGTCGACGACGATCACCTCGTCGCCACGCTCCACCAGCGCGTCGGCGATGTGAGAGCCGATGAAGCCGGCACCACCGGTCAGCAGGATCCGCATGCGTCACCTCCCAGGCGCTCGCCCATGGCCCAGGAGGCGAAGTGTAGGCGCACGGCGGAGGGCACCGCGCTGATCCCGAGCCACGGGTCCCGCCTCCCCAACCGCGGTCGCGAACCACCCCGGCCGGAACGCTTAGCCTGAGAGCGTGAGGCTCGCGATCGTGTCCGACATCCACGGCAACCTCCAGGCCCTGGAGGCGGTGATCGCCGACCTGGAGCAGGTGGCCCCGGACCTGGTGGTCCACGGCGGCGACCTGGCCTTCAACGGGCCGCGACCGGCCGAGTGCATCGATCGCGTGCGGGAGCTGGGCTGGCCCGGGGTGATGGGGAACATGGACCAGGCTCTGGAGAGCCACAGCATCGAGCGGCGGGTGGCCTGGGCACGCGAGCGGATCGGCGAGGACCGGGTGGCCTGGCTGCAGCGGCTTCCCCTGGAGTGGCGGCACGAGGACCAGGTGGCGCTGGTCCACGCGGCCCCCGGCGACGTATGGCGGGCCGTGTTCCCCGAGTCCGGCGACGCCGAGCTGCGCGCCACCTTCGCCCCCCTGGGCGCCCGCATCGCCGTCTACGGCCACATCCACCGGGCCTTCGTCCGTCACATCGGCGACCTGATCGTGGCCAACAGCGGCAGCGTCGGCCTGCCCCTCGACGGGGACGCGCGCGCCGCCTACCTCCTGATCGAGGACGGAGAGGCGTCCACCCGGCGGGTCGCCTACGACGTCGAGCGGGCAGCGGCGGAGGTCCTGGCCTGCGGGCTGCCCGAGGCCGCCTCGGTGGCAGCCATCTACCGCACGGGCATGCCCCAGTCGCACGGCTGAGGACCCGGGCCCCGCCTACCATGATGAAGATGAGGCGCGCGGCGGCCGCGCTGGCGTTGCTGGTCTTGGTCGCGTGCGGAGCCGGGAAGGCGGGGCCACCCGCCCGCCCCTCGCCGGTGCCGTCGCCGGCGCGCAGCCCGACCCCCGCTCCCCTGGGGCCGCTCCGGTTCCAGGTCCAGACCGTGGTGGGCGGCCTGACCGTCCCCTGGGAGCTGGCCTTCCTGCCCGACGGCACCATGCTGGTCACCGAGCGCACGGGGCAGGTGCGGGTGATCCGGAACGGTCGCCTGCTGCCCCAGCCCGCCCTCACCCTGAACGTGGTGCAGGCGCCGGGGGTGGAGAGCGGCCTGCTGGGGCTCGCGGTTCACCCGGGCTTCCCCAACCCGCCCTACGTGTACCTCTACGACACCCATCGCGGCAGCTCCGGCACGGCGAACCGGGTCTCCCGATTCACCTACACGGGCGGCCGACTCGTGGACGAGCACGTGGTCCTGGACGGGATCCCCGGCGGCCGTTGCTGTCACTTTGGCGGCCGCATCGCCTTCGGGCCCGACGACCTGCTCTACGTGGCGGTCGGCGATGCCCAGGTGCCGGGGCGGGCTGCCGATCGGGCCTCGCTCAACGGCAAGATCCTGAGGATCCGCGACGACGGCTCGGTGCCCCCCGGCAACCCTTTCCCGGGATCCCCGGTCTACGCCTGGGGACTGCGAAACCCCGAGGGCCTGGCCTGGGACGATCAGGGGCGCCTCTACGCGAGCGTCAACGGTCCCACCGGGGAGTTCGGCCTCTTCCATCACGACGAGATCGACCTGATCCGACCCGGAGCCTTCTACGGCTGGCCGGTGTGGGCCGGCCTGGCGCCGGCGGGCCCCGCCCAGGACTACGGCAACCCGCCCCAGCGCGTCCCGCCCGTGGCCGAGAGTGACGACACCACCTGGGCGCCCTCGGGCCTGACCTTCTATCGGCCCGACCCCGGCCAGCGGCCGACCTTGCTGGTCGCCGCCCTCACCGGCCAGGAGCTGCTCCGCTTCGTCATCGACCCCGACCGGCCGGACCACGTCCTCGCCCAGCAGACGGTGCTCAGCGGCTACGGTCGCCTGCGGGACGTGGTGGCCGGGCCGGACCATTGCCTCTACGTGCTGACCAGCAACCGGGACGGTCGGGGCAACCCGGCCCCGGACGACGATCGCATCCTGCGCGCCTGCCCTCAGGCATGAGCTGCCCGCCACGGCCGTGGCCGCGCGCCTAATGTTGATGACGATGGAGACACCGCATCCGCGGCCGCTCGGGGTCCGGCCCCCCGGGCCGCCGGCCAGGGCGTGCCCGCCTTGAGGGTCCTTCGCCTCCGGGCGGCCGATCTCCGCCCCGAGCTGGTGGCCGGCCGGGTGCTGACCCACGACGTGGGGCCGGGGCTCAGGAAGGGCACCATCCTCGGCCCGGAGCACGTGGAGGCGCTGCGAGCGCTGGCCGAGGTCCACCTGGCCGAGCTGGAAGAGGGCGACGTGCACGAGGACGAGGCGGCACGGCGCCTGGGCGCCGCGGTCGCGGGGCCGGGCACGCGGGTGGGCGAGCCCGTCCAGAGCCAGGTGCGCCTGGTGGCCACCCGCCGCGGTCTGCTGCGGATCGATCGCGAGGCGGTCGACCGGCTCAACCATCTGCCCGCGGTGGGGGTGTTCACGCTGGTGGACGGCCAGGCGGTGGACGAAGGCGAGGAGGTCGACGGCGCCAAGGTGACGCCGGTGGCGGTGCCGGGCTTCCTGATCCGGGAGGCGGAGCGGGCGGCGGCCGCCGCCCGGCCGGTGGTGCGCGTCGACGCCTTCCGGCCGCTCCGAACCCTGGTCGTGGTCACGGAGCGACTCAAGCCCAGGGCCCGGGAGCTCTTCGCCCAGGCGGTGACCCGCAAGCTGGGCTGGTACGGAGCCGAGCTGCTCGCCGTGCGCGAGGTGGCGCGCAGCGGACCCGCCGTGCGCGAGGCGTACGAGCAGGTCCGCCGGGACGACGCCGAGCTGGTCCTGTTCGCCGGGGCCTCCTCGATCGATCCCCTGGACGCCGCCTACGGTGAACTGGAGGCGGCGGGCGGGGAGCTGCTGCGGCAGGGCGCCCCAGCCCACCCCGGGAGCATGCTCTGGCTGGGCCGGCTGGGGCGGGCGGTGGTGCTCGGGGTGGCCTCCTGCGCCGGCTTCGGCAAGAACACCGCGCTGGACCTGGTGCTGCCCTTCGTCTTCGCCTACGGGGAGGCGGACGAGCTGGACTTCGCCCGCCTGGGCTACGGCGGACTGGTCGAGCAGGGTGCCGGCCGCCGCTTCCCGCCCTATCGTTGAAGCCGGGGCCGCACCGTGCTCCCGTCGACGGGAGGCGCGGGGCGGATGAGGTGGACTCACGCGGGGCCGGCGGACGGTCGCTGCGCAGGCCGGATGCTGACCGGAGGACGGAAGCCATGATCGACCACCGCGCCCGGTGCCCGTCGTTCCCATCTGGGTGGACCTCGCCACCGGCGACCCCGGGACCTCCCGGGCCTTCTACGGCGGCCTCTTCGGCGGGAGGGGCGAGCCGACCGACCCCGCGGCCGGAGGCTACGCCATGATGCAGCTGGAGGGTCGCGACGTGGCCGGCATCGGCCCCGGTCAGGGACCACGCTCAGGGCGCTGCCCACCAGGGTCGAGCCCGGCGCCCGCTCCAGGAAGCGATCCATCCCTCCGCACTCGTCGGCCTCGAAGTGCAACCGGATCACGTGCTCCAGCGGGGCGGGCCGATGACCTCATGGGCCGAGGGGCGGGCTCCGGTCGGGGACGACCTCGATGCGGGGCAGCTCGGCCTCGGAAGGCCAGGTGCCCGCCTCGAGCGCGGCCAGGCAGGCCTCGACCCGCTCCACCAGCGGAGCCAGCTCGACCCCGTGGTGTCAGGGGAGGTAAGGACGCAGGTAGTCGACCCCGCTGCGCCACTTGTTGAGGGCACCCCGCCGGTTGCGCCGCCGGTGGTGCAGGCAGCCGGCGGCCACCTGGATCAGCCCCTTGTAGAAGCCGCGATCCGGACCGTGGCGGTCGGGGATCCAGACCCGCTCCCAGGCCTCGTGCGCCTCCCAGTAGCGGCCCTGGTTG
>DASRBU010000168.1:0-21320 GCA_035653475.1 Candidatus Dormiibacterota bacterium
GTCCGAGACCAGCGGCGCCAGGATGCAGGCCCGGCTCGCGATCGAGCACGGCAAGCAGGTCTTCCTCCTCGCCAACCTCGTCACCGATCGGCCGTGGGCCCGACGCTACCTGGACCGGCCCGGGGTCACCGCGGTCTCGGAGGTCGACGACATCATCCGATCGCTCCGTTCCCCGGCGCAGGTGGAGCAGCAGGCCCAGCAGCGTCTGCAGCTCTCCCTGGACCTCGTCTGATCGGGTGTCGACCCTGGCCGAGCTGCTCAAGAGGGTGGGGATGGCGCCGGCGGCGATCGCGGGTGGCTCGGGGGACGCCCGTGACTCGATCATCACCGTCATCGAGCATCCCGAGGTTGCGACCCGGCTGATCGTATGGTCGATCGTAGGTGGCGTCCATAGCACCATCAACTAAGAGGGTGCGCGGATAGGCGGCGAGGAAACGTAGCCAAACAGGCATCGGCCCCGACGGTCATGACGTCACTACCCATCGATGACCATTGGAGCGCCGATGCCTGCCACCCCATCATGCGTCCTCGAGCCGCTGTGGGTCCAGCTCTGCTCTTGCCTCAGCGATCGGATTCCCATTCCCTGGGCTGCCACCGCCCACGCATCCCCGACCGCGTGGTCTTCGAGAAGCTGGTCCCGATGCTGAGGTGTCGCCTGCCAGAAACTTGGGACCACCCGGAGGCAGTTCTTGCCAGAAACATGGGACCGGGTGACGGGGTGGTTGGCCAGGAACTGGGGACCACCCGGTAACCCACGCCGACGGCCCTCCGGAGGTGTGGTAGGGCAGCACCTCGACTTGCGACGTGGAGGTGCTGCCGTGGTACCGGGAGGTTTCCATGGTGGAGGTTCGGGAGGTGCTCCGGTTGTGGCTGCGGGGCCACGGCTACCGGAGGATCGCCGAGTTGGTGGGGGCGGACCACAAGACGGTCCGCCCCTACGTGGCGGCGGTCCAGCGCGCCGGCCTGGAACGCGGGGCGGTGACGAGGCGCTGAGCGATGAGCTGCTGGGGGTGATGGCCGAGCGGCTGCAGTCGGGGGCGGCCGTGGCACCGGTACGGGGAGGCCTGGTAGCGGCTGGAGGGGGAGCGGGGGTTCCTGACCGAGAAGCTGGAGGCGGGCCTGCGGCTGACCGAGGTGCATTCCCTGCTGGCCCGGCGAGGCGTGGTGGTGCCGTACCGGACGCTGCACCGGTTCTGCGCGGCCGAGCTGGAGTTCGGCGGGCAGCGCAAGACGGTGCCGGTGGCAGACGGCGAGCCGGGAGTGGAGCGGCAGGTGACTTCGGGCGGACGGGCCTGCTGAGGGACGGGCCGGAGGGTCGCCGACGCCTGTGCTGGGGCTTGGTGTTCACCGCCTGCTCTAGCCGGCACCAGTTCTGCTGGCTGAGCTTCCGGCAGACGCTGCCCGAGGTCATCGAGGGGTTCGAGCAAGGCGTGGCGCTTCTTCGGAGGCGTGTTCGCGGTGATCATCCCGGACTCGCTGAAGGTGATCGTGATCGAGGCGGCCCCCCTCACGCCGCGGCTCGACCAAGCGTTCCTGGAGGACGCCCAGGCGCGTGGCTTCGAGATCGACCCGGCCCGGATCAAGAGCCCACAGGACGAGCCGCGGGTGGAACGAGCGGTGCCGTACGTGCGCGAGTCGGATTCCAGGGCGAGGAGCAGCGCTTTTCCCAGGCCGCCGCGCTGCTCGCCGAGGCGGGGCCCGACCTCCTCGCCCGTGCCAGCTTTCCCAAGGAGCACTGGCGTCAGGTCTGGTCCAATACCCCCCAGGAGCGCCTCAACCAGGAGGGGCACCCCATCGAGGGATCCCCATCGGAGCGAGCTCCGATGGGGTGCCCCGGGACGTGTCCCGATGGGGACCCCGAGATCCGCCGCCGCACCGACGTGGTCGACAGCTTCCCCGACCGGGCCGCCATCATCCGCCTGGTCGGCGCCGTGCTCGCCGTGCAGCCCGACGAGTGGGCGGTGGCCAGGCGCCACCTCGGCGTTGAGTCCCTGGCCAAGGCCCGGACCGAGGCCACCATCCCCGGCCTGGAGGCGGCGAGCTGATGACCAGCGCCGGCCTCCTTGCCATCGGTGACGATGCCCGTGACGACCACGCCCGGGCTCACGACCAGCAGCGGACGGCCCGGTCGGTGAGCAGCCGTTCGTCGCCTCCGGACGCGCCCGCTACGGCTCCAGGGCCTGCCAGCAGCGGGCCGACCGCCGGCGCCGGCTTCCTGCCGGCTCCGACCTCGTAGCCGGCTTGGCCACGTAGCTCGGGCAGAGCGGCGCGCTCCTCACCCAGACCGGTCCGCCCAAGCTGCGAGCAGCGTCACCTGGGCGACCGCCGGTGCGACGCGTGTGGACGGTTCTGCCGCAACCTCGGCCCGGAGGCACGGCGCCGGCGGCGACCAGATCGTAACCGTCGCCGAGCTCCTCGGCCTCGACGATCCCACCGCCGGGAGGTGATGTGTACGGCCCCCGTCATCGAGGACGACCGTGGGTCCCGCTCTTCCACCACTTGACCGGACGTGGCCCATCTCCATCATCAGCGATGATTCGGCGAGACAGATGAATCCATTCGGTGATCGATGTCAATCAGTCGACGATGCGCTGTCACCAAGGCTTCTGGGTGAGTGGCATCCAGATTGGTTCGAACGACCGTAGATAGCCTCTAGGATCGCTTCGACAGCACGTTCGGGGGCTTCATGCTCCCATATCCTAACTACCATCCACCCTTGCTCTGTGAGTAATCTGTTGGTGTCAGCATCGCGCTCACGATTACGCTCGATTTTCTCACGCCACCAATCGCTGTTCCTCTTGGGAAAAGTCCCATGCTCAGGGCACCCATGCCAAAAGCAGCCATCCACATATATGGCCACCTTGGCTTCTGGAAACACGAAGTCGGCTCGGCGTCGCGTACCGGGGATCGGGGAACGATCCGCAGCGAACGCTAGGCCCAAGTTCTCCAGCCGGGACCTGATCGCCAGCTCCGGAGGGGTATCACGTCGTCGCGTAGCCTGCATCCGCTTACGCACCTCGGGCGAAGATGCCCGTGGCCTCCGCCTCTCGAAAGAGTCATCCGCTCTTCTCATCTTTTTCTCTCACCTTCGCACGTGAGCCACACGGTGTGCGAGCTCAGAGACGAATCCAAGACGACCATCAGCGACCTCCCGTACGCATTCTACTCCTCCATCGATGTCCGCCGACACCAATGGATGGGTCCATCGAGCACGCGTTCCCCCGCCGAATCCATGAAAAGTGACGGGCCAACCCGGTTGAGCAATCCGTGGCAGTTGCGCTGGGGACCAACGCAGACGGGCGTCCGCCAGGGCGCTCGGCTGCATCGGATCGGGAGAGCCGACCAAACCCCCGTGGTCACGCCTTCATTGACGATCACGATGGATGGTGAGGAATCCCGTGGATCCAAAGAGCGCAGACCTGTCGAGAAACCGATTGAACCACCGGCAGGACGGTTCCCCCAAGTGGAGGCAGGCCATGCAGGCACCACCGCCGCTATAGCAGCCGGGATCGAGCGGGCAGCGGGTTTCGCCGTACACCAGGTCGTCCAGAAAGCGATGCAAGTTCGTCTCAAAGACAGCCTGCAGCCCACCGAGCACGAATTCTCCTCGGACTGCAGCATAGACGATGAAGGATAGGTGATGGGGAAGCAGATACTCAGCAAGAGCATCACGTTCAATTCCCGCGAAGGAAGCGAGACGACGAATGGTACGGTGCGCATAGGAATGGAGGAGGGTGACGAGATCACGTCCAAGAGGCTGTGGTTTCTCTTGTGCTGGCCATGGCACATCGACAGATCCCATCAGCGAGAGACGTGCGTCGCGGCTGCTCTTGGCTGGTGGGAGGTGATGTCCGAGGTCGACGAGGTACTGGTACACTGCGTTGGGATCCAGTTGGAAGAGCAGTGCTTCCGTTTGGGTGCGCAAGCCGTAGGCTCGGATGCGACCTTTCTCCTTGAACGGGACGAGGCGAGCAGCCCCAGGGCTCGGATCCCCACGGGTGTACCCGAAGGCCAGTGTGACCACGGGGAAGCTCGAGAGCAGGTCAACGGTAACGAGACGGGCGTTGTGGAGGGCATCCGCATAGGCGCTCTCGTAGAGCGTCCGAAGCGGGGGCGTCGTTCCCTCGATCATGTCGGAGACTCGCATTCGCCCCCCGGCCACAGCGGAGGCGAGGGCGAGCGCCTCCTCGTGAGCTCGATCCCGCACCCGGTCGGGGAGGACGACGGACGTCTCCGAGTCGCTGGCGTCGACCTCACCGCGTTCAACAGCCTGGCGCGCAAAGTCCTGAGCCGTTTCCTCGGAAAGGCCAGAGCGGCGAAGCATCTCCACGAGGCCGGCAAAGGTTTGACGTCCTTGAGTCGGGTCCGTTCGTGACATATCGTCGAGGATCCATTCCAGTGCACGTGCTCCACCACCGTTAGCTCGAAGTCGAGCCGCGACCACCGGATCCGGCGGATTGACGAGCACTGTGAATCGAGGCGAGAAGACGACGGCTGCACGGTGAACCGTGATGGTCATCCCCCCGCCGCCACAAGTGCACGATTGGAAGGGAAAGCCTTGCGAGACGGTGACTTGGCACTCGGGACAGTAGAACAACAGCTCGCGTGCCCTCGCCGTGCCTGGCAGGCGGACGGCGACGGCATGGTGCTCGGGACACCGGGAGATCGTCGGCTCACGGGCGGCACCACAGTCGTGGTAGGCGACGAACTGCATCTGTGCCCATGCACGGGCACCGCACTTGCAAGCGGCATCGTCCGAGTGTTCGATTCGGTTGCACGCTTTGCAACGCCACTGCTTGGGAAACGACTCCACTCGGACTCCGCGGTCCTTGTTGAGCTGGACGACCTCGACCGTCGTTCTTGCACTGAGCTGATCGGCCAGCCCGTTGTCCCTGTGGGAGCGTGTCCACGGGATGAGTTCCCTGATGATCGCGGCACGTACCGCCTCTTGGTCTAGGGTAAGGGGGACGGGATCAACCCACGCGTCGACTCGCCAGACTCGGCCAGCCAGATCCGCGGTCTGGTCGGGTAGTAGACCGAAGAAGATCTGGGAAGTACCTCTCTCAACCCTCACCGGCTGCCTCCCCGCGAATAGACTGGGACCTGCTCCTCAACGTCGCGAAGGGATAGCATCGGTGGTCCCGTCGCAAACAACTCTCTCACCCATTCGGCTCGGTTCGTGGGATCGTAGAGGACGCCGTAAAAGTCTTCGAGGTATCGACGGAGATCATTCCTCAGGCTCTCGTCCAACGGCCCCGTAAAGGCCAGCATCTCGACGAGCGCTCTGAATTCGTCGTCCTCGCGTACCGGCAGTTTCTGGAACGCTTGCCGGACGTAAGCGGGCTTCGTGAGCCGACGGAGGCCTGCCGCGAGGGCGGCTGGTTCGTGTACCCCATAGAGACGCCCCTGGACTAGCCCAGCGAATGTTAACTCAAGCACTCGACGACTCTTGGCGGTGATCGGCACAGGGTCGACGAATCGATCCGCGTGTTCCACGAACTTCGGAAAGCTCCGATACACGGCAGCATCGCGCTCACGGCTGATCTTGTGGAGGACGATCACGAGTCCAGGATAGGTGCGACCCACGCGGGAAGTCGTCTGGATGAACTCAGCCGTGGTAAGAGGTAACCCGACCATGACCATGGTGTTCAGCCGATCGATGTCGACTCCATGCGAGAGCATGGCCGAAGCCGCGACGAGATGGAGCCTCTCGTAGAAATCATCCGCAGGATGGATGAGGCGAGTCAACGCCTCTCGGATCTCCTCTAGCGGCGTACGACTAGTCAGCGTCGCTGTGTTCAGGGGCTGGAGCTGCAATTGCGACTCGAAGGAGCGGGCAACGGCTTCGACGTCCTTGAGGTTGGAGCCATAGATCACGTCTGTACCGTAGGCCCATACGAGGTCGGAAAGGGCTTCGAGATGAACGCCGATCTCATTGGCAACGGAGACCGGATCCTTAACGGCGCGTCGGACCGCCCGCTGGAGTGACTCGCAGAGCTGATCGGTCGCGTACTCGATCGTCACACCCCGCGGAGCCAATCCAGCGAACCGTCGAGCCAGTAGCCCACTACTACAAGACCAGAACGAGCGTCCGACCTCCGGGCCTAGTTGCGGAAAGACCCGCCCTCGACGTCGATAGAGGGCCTCGACCTGGTGATCGTGTCCAGTGAGGGTCGCCGATGACGCGATGATCTTCGGAGGAAGGGAGGACTGCGTCTGAAGGTGATCGAGCAAGGCCTCGTAGTGGGCGTCGACCGCACCGAGACTATCGCTGAGCAGGTGCAGCTCGTCTTGCATCCGGATGGAGGGTGGGTACAGACGAGGGTCCTGATCGAGAGGTTGCACGGGAGTCGAGCAGCCGGGGAACAGGCACCCCGAGGGGGCAGAACTCCGAGGGGCGTAAGTGAATCCGTGGGAAGGGCAGCGGCCGAGAGGAGAAGCATAGAACCCTCTCATGGCAGCTTGCATCGATATGCTGGCAGCCTTGTCCAACGTGCCGAGAACGACCGTCGGCAATAGTCGAAAGATCTCATCATCGACGATCCGAAAAGGAAGCGGATCCCCCTGCCACGGGCAGCCGTGTGCGGTGCACACGTGGTCGAGTGCCCATCGCTGCTTGTCGAAACGCATCTCCAGTCCGTCCGACTCGCAGAAAGGGCAACGGAGTAGTACCCGATAGCGTGCCGGCATCTCGGGATCATTGGGATCTGGACCACCAGCGCCAGCCGAGTCTGGTTTGATCCTATTCGGTACCCCGTTCTGACCGACGAAGAATCCCAGCGAAAAAGGATGGCCAGCGATTCCCTCCCGTCTCCGCAAGAGTTCGGCCGCAGCGAGGACGTCGGCAAATCGTTGCGTCTGCTGGAGGGACAACATGCGTAGGGGGAAGCGGGCCCAGGAAGTGATCCCCTCACGCTTGCCGCGTAGACGATCGTTGAAGGCGGCTGTAACAGAGAAGAGCAGATACGTTTCGGTCTTACCACCGCCCGTTGGGAACCATAGAATGTCGACTACGTCCTGCTCGGTGTTCGCCGAATGGGCGGAGAGCGCCGGAAGGTTGGCGAGAACGAACCCGATCTGGAACGGGCGCCATTCCGTGTGGCGTACAGCCCGTGCTTCGACGAAAGCACGGTTCGCCAGGGCAAAGGCTCGGCACAGGTCTGGCTCCTGCTCAAGGAGCTGGTAAC
Organism: Candidatus Dormiibacterota bacterium; assembly: GCA_035653475.1. Taxonomy (GTDB): domain Bacteria; phylum Chloroflexota; class Dormibacteria; order Dormibacterales; family Dormibacteraceae; genus CADDZO01. The sequence continues at coordinate 7,188 of DASRBU010000168.1, forward strand.
CGACTCGGAGGCGGTCGACCTCTGTCCAGAACTCCCGAGCCCCATCGTCTGCTTCTCGGCGCATGTGCGCATCCCAGTGCTCTGCCCGAGCTCGCTGATCGAGTACGTCACTCGACCACATCCGGCTCCCCCATCGCTCTGCTGCCTCGACCAGGGCACGGAGAGGTGGAAGGGGATCAGAGGCGAGTGCAACGAACCGGAGATCCGGCGTGGGCCCGGCTGCCTCCGAATCCCAGTAGGCAGGTCGAGGCTGATCGTGGTTCAGGACATCGGTCGTCCGGAAGGACGTCGACGAGATCCGTTCAACTCCACCGTTCACCCCGTATGCAGGCACGCGCCGGTCGTATCGGAAAGAGTCCGGCAGCCTGTCGAGGACGAAATCGGATGTATCTCCAACGTCGACCTCGAGTTCGGCCTCGTAGAGCGTCGTGTCCCAGCCCGTGAGCGTCTCCGGAGACACGTTGACGAGCGTCACCACGAGTTCCGGACCATCCTTACCCGCTTCTACATCTGCAGCGAATTCGCAAGCTAGGCCTCGGGCACCGATCCTCTGGAAGGCTAGCTCGAATTCCGGCCGTCCTGCAGTGGTGTGCTGCCCGACACCGCGCGGGGCCGGGAACGTCACCGTCACCTCGACCGGCGTGGTCTTCCGCCAACGATCGGCATTCACGTTATCTGTGCTCTTGGGCAACTCTTGCCAGACAACGACGCGACCACGGCAGGTGAGGATGCGGTTCTCCAAGCTAGTCGGTCGCACACGAACGCCGATCGCGCACGGGTCGAGTCGCTCGCCCCGCTCCCCCCGGGGGCTGTTCCGCACTACCTCCTGGGAAGCTATGCGTCCGAGCCAGAAGCGGCCTCCAGGAGCTACTTTCATAGTCGCGAACCGGTCTCCGCGAGCATCCGCCACGACCTGATCCAGTAGCCAAGCAACGAAGCGTTCGGCATCGCGCTGGTCAATCTTCGACATCGTGATCCTCCAGACGTCCAACCTCCATGAGTGGTACCTCCCGAGGCGAGGTGCTCACGAAAACCACACGTGCCTCTACAACCGCTTCTCGTAGGTCTGCGATCGAGAGACCGGTCTCTGGGTCAACCCGCGAATGGTCGCTGATCACCGTCGAACTCCGCGCCGCCTCGGCAAGTGCGCGCCCCGCGGCCCGCCGAAACCCTCGCTTACGCTGCACCGCAGCGAAGGTCTCGCGGAGTCGAACGGTGTCGAGCTCGAGCCCGAGGGCGACGTTCATTCGACGGAGGTCGATCTCCTTCTGTGGAGCGAGCCGACCATCCAACGAGACCCAGCTCCTCACGGTATCGACGCCCTTGTCGCAGCCGAGGTCGGCCAACCTCCTGCGCAGCTCGCCGACCGTGAGGCCCGATTCCTTGAAGCGAGCTCGGACTCGCCGGTGGTAGTCCTCGATGAGGAGGCTGCCAGCGAGAAGGTCTGGACGCCGCTGGCGGAGACGCTCCTCAAGAGCGTCGAGGAGGCCGAGCCGTCCACTCCTCCTGCTGAGGAGCAGGCAATCACCAAGCTGCAACTGCTGAGGGAGGGTGTCGACGATCCGAGATCCTCTGCGCACCTCCACGGGTCGGTCGATTTGGAGTGCGATGCGACCGAGTTCGGTCGTAACCTCGACAGCCGGCACGAGAGCCGACCGGCAACCCTCGTCCGATGGCTGGGCGAGCCGTTCCTCCGACCCCTCCGCCCCGATGCTCAGCGGGACCTCGCCGAGGAGCGACTCAAACGGATCGAACGGATCCGGTTCGGCAACGAAGCTTGGACCGACGGCCATCCTGATCACCGGTGCCGCGGCTGCGACGGCCTCCACCGGTGGCGGAGGCTTCGTGCCGATCAGCGAGTGCCAGGTGCGCTCGCGCACTCCCTGGCTCCCCCACCGCTGGCGAGCCTCCTTGAGTGCCTCAAGGATTTGCCTACCCTCGGCTGCGGCACGATCGCCCAGCACGAGAACTCGTACCTCACGGGCGATCCCCGAGTCGAGGTGGTGCCAGTCCCACCGCGTCGGGCCAACGGCGATTGCCTTCTCCCACGTGCCCTCGCGATTCAGCCGGCCCCAATACGCAGGGACTAGGCGATCCGCAAGCCTCTTGCTGGAATCCGCCCCGAGGACGGCCAAGAGGGCCTTTGACGCAGCCCTGCTCCTGGTGATCACAAGGGTTTCCGCTCCGTCCCTTGTAGCCTGCTCAAGCGCAAACTGGAATGGAGTACCCTTCTCGAGGGCAGCACGCAGGCCTCCGAGATCGCTGGCGAGGACACCAGCGATGTCGTTGAGGTCGGGAGGGAGCATCCTCGCCCATTCGGCGATCTCTGGTTCGAAACTCGCCGTTGATCGCGGTGCCCACGGTGGGACGCCAGCGAACCGATCGAACTGAGAGGGGGTAACCGGGAGGGATAGGAGAACCTGGAGGTGATGCCAAGCGGCAGCAACACCCCTCCTGACCAGACGAGGGGGCTCGGGGCCGGCTAGTTCACACAGGAGTCGTAAGTCTTCGCGCACGTTCTTGGCAGCCAACTCGGCGTCGGGATGATAGACGGCTTCGATCGTGATCGTGATCCCACGGGCGATCGTCTTCAAGCGATCGTATGATGCGGAAAAGGGAACGCAGTGATCGGTCCAGGCTCCGAGTATGCCATTCCTTGGCACGAGGTCTTCGTAGGACCATCCCCACATCAAGTCGTCTTCGGCTCTTCGAATGAGGCTTGGATCCAGCGGATCTGCGAAAAGGGCAACCGTGAGCAAGCGAGCGTCTCCGACCACCCGGCCAGCGAGATGGTCCTCGATGAGCACGTCCACGTTCCAGTCGACACATCTCTCGCCCAGGAGCAAGCCACGGACCTTTCTCCCGCCCAGTGGGCTCTCGCCATCTGGGCCGGTCTGCCAGCACGGGAAGACGCTCGACAGGGGCACGCGGTCTCCTGAATTCCTTATTTGCAACTGTTTCCATGTGCGGGCGGCCAGGGCTACGTCCGCTGTCACGAGCCCGACGCATAGCGACCTACGCTGCGCGAAACTGCGCAGGAGGAGCTGTGCTGCAATCAGGACAGAGATCTCGCCGGCGGGGGTGGGATAGACGAGGCAGAGGTTGCGGCGGCGGTCGACGACGAGATCGACGAGCGCGAGGATCGCTTCGTCGACCCACGCCAGGCCGCTGCGAGCCGGGCCTCCCTCGCCTTCCCGTATGAGCCGGCCCTCTCGTGCGATGCCCACCAAGCTCGCAGGGGGTTGTTCCTCGATCAGGTACGAATCCCAGGACCGCACCCAGCCCTCCCCCAAACCCATCCACAACCTCTCACTGCGGCCACAGCTGCTACCCAGCCGGGCACGTTGTGCCCCTCAAGTTCGGTGCGCCACCCCACTCTTCAGCACCGCCATGATACCTACGTCGCGTCGACGACGCAAGAGCACGATACCTCAGAAGCAGTTGCCTGTGACGACGACGCGAGTGCGATCAAGGAACAAGGCGCGGTCCAGTGACAGGGGCCACTGCAGTCCGGGGTGAGAGGATGCCGCTCCTCGATGTTCGTGCTGAATCGCCCTGAGCTTTCTGGAGGCTCCGTGGTTTGGATTTGCGCGGCAGCGGTTGCCTCGCGCTGACGATCGTATGGGATGCGGTAGGTCCGCCTGAGGGGGGCCGCTGCCGGCGATGGGAAGGCGACGACGGGAGGTGGGAGGCCCGGCTGGGCATCGTGCTGATGCGGGTCATCTCACCCCGAACCGTCTCGGTGGAGGTGCAGGGTCCCGAAACACATCAGGCACTTGAGCCCTGGCCCGCTTCCGCCACCGACGCTCGAACTCGACTGACGGCAGGTCGTAGCCGTGGCCGCGCGAGCCGACCGAACGGACAGCGCCGGCCTCGCTCAGGCGCTCGGTGTAGCGGATGGCCAGATTTGGACGCCGTGGTCGGAGCGGTGGACCAGGTCCTCCATGTCCTGGCCGCCTCGAGCCCTCAGCGCCATCTCCGGCGCGTCTAGGGTCAGCCCGGCGTGGAACGAGTCGGAGACCCGCCAACCCACGATCGAGGGGCTGAAGGCGTCGATGGTGAACGCAACGTAGACGAAACTCGACCAGGTGCTCACGTACGTCGGGTCAGCTCCCCGGAGCCGGTTCGGAGCAGGCACTCGGGAGTTCCGGTCGACCAGATCAGCGGGCCGCTCGTCGAGCTCGCCGGGCACGGTGATGCGCCTCCGCTTCCCGCGGACCACCCCCTCTGGGTCAAGCTCGCACATGAGCCGGCTCACTCGGTCGCGACCGACCCGGACGCCTTCACGGTTCAGCTGCTGCCGGATCTGCTCGATGCCGTAGACGCCGAGGTTCTCCTGGTGCACGCGCGTGGTCGCGAGCTTCGGCTCCTCGTCCGACAGCTGGCGCGCGACGCCAGCCCGTGGACCTACCCCGCTACGACGGACAACTTCATTATCTTCCCTACGCTGCCCCTGCCCAGTGCGCCGACGCCCGACGGGTCTCGTAGGCGGCGGGCGTCGGGTAGCCGAGCGTGGAGTGGAGCCGCTGCCGGTTGTAGAACACCTCCACGTACTCGAACACCGCCGGTTGCGCCTGCGCTCGCGTCGGCCGGGCGTGGCGGTGGATCAGCTCCACCTTCGGGGTCGAGTCGAACGACTCCACCACCGCGTGGTCCCGGCATGGCCGCGGCCGCGACCGGCTCTGCCGGATGCCGTGCCGGGCCAGTAGCGCCGACGTGCACCGGCTGCCGCGATCGGAGGGGAAGGTCAGGCCGGGAACGGGCTGGCGCTGCTCGATCGCCATCCGGAGCGCATTGCGGACCAGATCCGCGCGCAGGTGGTCGGCCATCGCCCAGCCCACCGCCCGCCGCGAGGCCAGGTCGATCACGGTGACCAGAGAGGCCCGCCCCTCCCAGGTCCGCACGGACGTGCGGCCGCCCGCCCAGCAGAGGTCGACGTCGCCGGGCTGGAACTACCGCCCGATCAGGTCCTCGGCGGTGACCTCCGCCTCCGGGTCGACCACCGTGGTCCGCTTCCAGCGCCGGCGGTGCCGGCCTTGGAGCGGCTGCTCGCCCATCGGCCGGGCCACCCGTGGCGCACCGTACGTCTGCCGGAAGTTGGTGGAGATGGCCCGCACCTTCTCGGCCAGCTCCCGGTCCTCCTGCGCCCGCCTCGACGGCCGCTGGCGGCGCCACTCGTCGTGGGCAGCACGGGAGGCCGTGAGGACCGCGCCGGCCCGGTTGAGGCTGCGCCCCTCGGCCTTCTCCGCCTCGATGAACCGGTACCGGCCTACCGGGTCTCCGTGGCGAAGAAAGCCGCCGCCCGCTTCAGGAGGTGCGCTCCTCGCGCCGCACCCGGTTCCCCTTGCGCAGCCGCACCAGCTCCTCGTGCTCGCGGCTCGTCACGCTCGGCTTGCGGCCGGCATCGACCTCGGCCTGCTCCCGCCACCGTACCAAGCTCTCGGTCGGGTCGAGCTCCCGGGCGATCTCGGCAACCGACCGGTCGCCCTGCCGGCAGGGCCCCACGACCCGGGCCTCGTCCTCGGCCGTGAACGCCCTCCGCGCTCGCCGCTGCTGCATCGCCCGCTCCATCTGGCGAGCATCCGCTTGGGCCGATCGGTCCCTACCTTGGACGTCCGCCATACCGGGGTAACCCACATCACGCGCAAGATTTCCGGCACCTCGCTTAGCTCCTCTCCAACGCGCGCCGCAGGTTCCGGCGTCTGTGACGATACAATGCCCCGGTGATCGACGCTCTCGTGGAGTTCCCATACGACTCGGGCTGGGTGTGCCAGTCGGTTGACGCCATCCAGGTCGATCTTCCACGGTGGGTACGTCACCGGCTGAGCCAGGACATTACGTCTGTACCCAGTCTTCGCTGCCGAGGCCTCTGGAACCTTGCCGAGGTACGCGCCGCCAACGAGATCTGCATGCTCATGGCCGACGCGGTCATGAAGCGCGACTCGAGCCCGTACCGCGCACACACCAGCCGCACCCTCTACGACTTGACCGGCATTCGCCGATTCGGTAGTTGCACGATCTGCCGTTCCTGCGGTCTGAGACGGCTCGAAGCCCATGAGGGAGTGGGGCGTCTTCCGCGACGTGAACCATGCGCAGCTCTCAGAGGTTCAGGGCGGTAGGAGGCGGCACAGCCGGCGGCTCATCTCCCTGACCTCGTGGTCGATGCGCTCGACCATGGTGCGGACGTGGTCTGGCATCGTGCGCCAGTTGCAGTCGGTCTCGCGGACCTCGGCCTCGTCCCGCAGGTCGTCGTACGGCGCGTTCTCGTCGATCTTCAGCGGCTGACCTCGTGCTGTCCAGCTCACGGCACCGCTCTCCGGGATCGAGTGCCCCGTCAGGAGTGGGATGTCGGTCTCGACCTCGCGCGCACCGAAGCGAGCCACGTTCGGCCGTCTGTGAAGCACACCCCGCCCGTCGAGGCCGACCACGTCTGGCGCACTCCGTCGGACGGGTGGGGGAACCGACTCTCGTTGCCGCCTCACCACCTCCTGGTCGGAGCGAGGACCAGTCAGCGATTCGAGCGTCGCGCTCCTGGTGCCAGTACGGCCCGGTGGCTCCCTTGAGCGGGCGGTCGTCAGCGAGCTGAGGTCATGACGTGAACTTTGCGACTTCCGCTGTTGGTCACGCTGCGTTTGCCAGTACGGAGATGAGCGTGGTTGCGATTTGTGGGGAATCGAGGTCGCGAGTGGGACTGCCGAGAGTTGCCGACCAGGTCTCGCTGCGAAGGGCGGCCAGGGCGTCGGCGAACGAGGGTGTCCGCTTGCTCGTATACCAAGGCCGGTCGGGCCAGGTGGGCTCCTCGGCGTGGACAACGAGGTACCAGTGCCAGACGGCGGGGTCGAGCCAGCTGACCAGGGCGACCACCCGCTCGGGCCCGTCCCCGACCCGGGGCTGCGGGGGCTGGACGCCGGGGTGCTGCTTCAGGTTGCGATTGGTGTCTTCGATGGCCCAGCGGTCGGAGGAGAGGCTGACGACCTCGGCGGGAGTCATCGGGGTGTCGGAGGTGATGAAGCAACCGTCGTGCTGGTGGCCGGAGGGGTCACGGACGATGACGAAGAGGTGGGGTCGGGAGCGGGCAGCCTCGTACCACAGGACCACGCGCGACCAGAGCTTGCGCTCGACCATCTGGCCGCGGAGGCAGACCTGGATGGTGGTCCAGTCCTCATCGGTGAGGGTGGCGGCCAGGCCGAGCGGCTTGGCCAGGCGCTGGCCCTTGGTGCGGGGACGACCACGGCAGCCGGTGCGCGGAGAAGCCAGGTCGAAGAGGGCGGCGTCGCAGCGGATGCGGGTGATGACGTCGGTACGCGGGAGCTCGTAGCGGAGCCGTGGGGCGGCGGCGCCGTCGGCGACCAGGCGGAAGCGACGGTTGGGCAGCCACTCGATGAGCCGGAAGACCATCCAGGCCGCCAGCTCGATCAGGCTGAGCTCCTCCTCTTCCTTCCTCGCGCCCTCCTTAATTATTTATTACTCTTGCGATGCGGGCGGGCCATCACCGGCAGCGCCAGCGGTTCGCCGCCCCAGGGGAAAGGGACGCGAAGGGCAAGGACCACCACGTTGAGGCCCCCGGCGGTCACCTGGTGGGCGACCGCGGGGGAGGTGGCCGCGTCGTGGAAGGAGGCGGCGCCGTCCACCATGCGCCCGCTCTTGTTGACCAGGGTGTCGTCCAGCAGGAAGGTGAGCTGGCGCGCCGGTGCCCGGTGCTCGACGAGGTGGGACGACCAGGCGCCGCCAGGGCCCGTCCGGCGACCATTTACCCTCCCGGACCCAGCGCGCGTCGGTGCCGTAGCGGCGACGTCGCTCGGGCGGCATGACGCCCCAGGGCCGGGTCAGGGTGCGGCGGCCGGGCACAGGGCCCAGGCGGTGACGAGCTGCTCGAACAGGGGCGTGCCGGGGGCGGTGAGGCAGGGCGAGGTGGTGAAGGAACGTGAGCCAGGACGTCGGTGCGGGCACGTAGGGCGATCTCCGATGGCCGCCGGCACGAGGACGTCGGCCTGGCGAGCCGGCCAGCGCTCACGCCGCCCGGGCTGTACCGTCGCGGAGCCCTCCTGTCGGCGTGTTTGGTGAGCAAGCTCGACACGATGCCACAGGAGGGCACCTTCATGGAACGGCCGTTTTGCCTCCCGTACGGCCTCGCTGCATCCGCTACGCTGTGTTCTCCTCACCCAGCCCAGAAAGTCGCAAAGTCCACATGACCGGAGACGAGCACACCCGAGCGGAGAGGGACTGGTGAGGAATCGGGAAGGCCGGCCGCTGCCCTCGTGGGAGGGCATCAGAGACGAGCCACCGCGACCCGAGGCTCGGCGCCCGGAGGTCGAGGGCAGGCACCTCGGCGTTGGGGAGGGCCCGGGGAGCAGCGCCCACCCTGGCCCAACGGGGCCAACGCGAGCCCGGCTGCCATCGCCGAGACCAGCGAGAGGCCGACCCCCCTCGATGTCCAGGTCGGCACCAGCTGCTCCACCCGGCGGGGACTCACCCCGGCTACGTCGGCCTGGGCGACCACCGGCACCATCATCGGCTCGCCGGCGCGCGGATGGCCAGCTCCATGAACTCGGTCTTCCACCCCGGAGGCGGTCGCCGTTACGATCCCTCTCTCGCTCCGGGCTGCGCTCGCCGTCGCCGCCCCGCAGCGGGCGCCGACCTCGGTCTCCATCAGCATCCCGACCATGCCCTGCCGCAAGCCTCGGAGCCGATCGGGGTGAGCCTCGAGGTATTCACGGGCCGGGTACTGGGATCCATCCTGGGCGTGGCCGTCGTGTCGTTCCCCTTCGCGAGTGAGGTCACCGAAGGATGACCTAGACGATTGATTCCGAATTGGCCATGGGGAAGGAGCAGGCCGTAACCAGCAAGGCGAGGGTGCCGAGGAAGAGGTGTGTGCAACACGACCTCGACACCCTCATCACGGCACGCTACGTCGAGGTCGACGACCTCTTCATCGGGCTGGGCATCCGGCAGGGCTCCGACCGACCGCCTCGCCTCACCGACGCCGAGCTGGTCCGCCTGGCCGTGGCCCAGGTCCTGCTCGGCTGCCACTCCGAGCGCCGCTGGCTGCGCTTCGCCGAGCACCGGCTCGGTCACCTCTTCCCCGACCTACCCCAGCAACCCGCCGACAACCGACGCCTGCGCCGCCGCCGCCAGGCTCTTGGCCCACGCCATCCGCCACCTGGCCGGCCTCACCCCCTCCTGGTGGGATCGGCTCCGCCTGCTCGACTCCACCCCGGTGCCCTGCGGTACCTCCCGTGAGACGGTCGAGCGCTCCGAGCTCGCCGGCTGGGCCAACTACGGCTACTGCCCCTCCCACTCGCGCTACTTCTGGGGCCTGCGCCTCCACCTGCTCACCACCCCCGACGGCGCCATGGTGGCCTGGGCTCTGGCCGACCCCAAGCTCGGGGATCGGGAGGTCGCTGAGGCGACTGGAGCACTCGCCCCAGCGGCCGGGCCTGCTCATCGTGGCCGATAAGGGATACGCCAGCCAGGAGTTCGAGGACTTCGTCCGCGAACTCGGCGCGACTCTGGTCCGACCGGACCGCCGCGACGAGCGGCGGCGCTCCGGCCAGCTGGGCTGGATCCGCCAGCGCATCGAGTCCATCATCCACGCCCTCAGGGTCCCCATCGGGACCCGTCCCGGTAGGGTGCCCCTCGAGGGCCAGCTCGGGCTCGAGGCGCACCGCGGGCGCACCCGCCTGGGCGGCCCGGGTCGCCCAGCGTCTGCTCGCCCTCACCGCCGCCATCTGGCACAACTGGCTCATCGGGGCCCCGGACGAGCGCTCGCTGGTCGCCTATGACCACTGAGCATGCAGCATCAATCATCTAGTGGCCATCGTCGTCTCAGTGGGCTCGTTCACCCTCTCCTCGTCCACCACGTCCGTGGACGCCAGCGGGGTTGATCCGTTATGATCACCGAGCGCAAGGGCCGCACCAGCTTCGTGGTTCTGTTCCAGGGCATCTGCGTCCAGTCATGAGTCTCGTCCGCGACTTCGAGGGCAGCACGGCTTTTACCAGCCATCCTCGCTCCTAGCCAATGGGGACCGAGGTGAGGAACGAGGAGGCGGAGTGCCCTACTTGTCGTCTGGATGAGGAATTCCTTCGGCGGAGGAGCCGCCCCGCTTACGAGGAGGGAACTGCCAGGATTCGGATAGTTGACCTGTTCTGTGGTTGCGGAGGTATGACACTCGGTGCGGCCGAAGGAGCACGGCGTCTCGGCATGGCTTCCGAGGTTGCTCTCGCGGTGGATAACGATCCCGATGCGGTCAGGGTCTTTCGCGCCAACTTTCCGACCGGTAGGGTCATCGAATCGGATGTGTGCAATCTCTTCGAGGGCCAGCTGGGCTCGCCTCCAACACAAAAGGAGAGAAGACTTGCCACCGAAATCGGCCCGGTCGATCTCCTACTGTCTGGCGCACCATGTCAGGGCCACTCAGATCTCAACAACCACACTCGGCGCCGTGATCCGCGGAATCGCTTGTATCTTCAAGCTGCTCGTGCCGTACAGGTGCTGAAGCCTTCGTTCATCCTGTTAGAGAATGTTCCAGCTGTGCAGCACGACTCCACAGGGGTGATCGACGCTACGCGCAACGCCCTCGAGGCTTGTGATTACGTTCCTGCGTGCCGAGTGATAAACCTCGGTGACCTGGGCATCCCCCAGACACGTAAGCGTCACTTTCTGCTCGCTGCTCGTCCTGGATTGGGGAATCCGGAGATGCTCCTGGCTTTCACCTCTTCCTGTGCTGGACACCTGCCAAGGTCGGTTTGGTGGGCGATCGGGGACCTTGAGGACGCCGAGCCAGGGACGATGCTAGACACGCCTTCCGCCCCGAGTCCCGACAACGTGAAGAGGATTCGCTGGCTTTTCGAGAAGAACGTCTGGGATCTGCCAAACGACCAGAGGCCCCCCTGCCACCACGGGAATCACAGCTACCGGTCCATGTACGGGCGACTCTGGTGGGATCGCCCCGCGCAAACGATCACCACTGGATTCGGCTCCATGGGCCAAGGTCGCTACGTTCACCCGAGTCGGCCACGTACGCTCACGCCTCACGAAGCTGCACGCCTCCAGACCTTCCCCGACTTCTTCAACTTCGAGGCCGTCAGATCCCGCTCGGCTCTGGCGCGACTCGTCGGGAACGCCGTGCCTCCTCTGGCTACGCTCCAGCTCGTCGCTCGCCTCCTCGCCAACCTAAACCGGAGGGATTCCTCCACGTGAGGCGGCTGGGGACATCCCACTCACGCTGTGATGGAGCGCTAAGTGGTGCATCCGCCAAGTAGACCGTCATGTTTGGGCACCGTTGTTGGGAGGTGTCCGTTGGCATCACGAGTCCGGCCGATGTCGGCCGAAGAAACCCAGACCATCGAGCAGCTCGCTCGTTCCCGGACCGCTCCCGCCCGGACCGTGGAGTGAGCCAGGATCGTCCGGTCGGCCGGGGAAGGCCTCGAGGTCCCGGCCATCGCCCGGGAGCTGGGGATCCACCACCAGACCGTCCGCCTCTGGCTGAGACGGTGCAACGAGCCGGACATCCCGGGGCTCGAGGACCGACCCCCGCCGGCCGGTCGCCCACGTACCCGCCCGAGGAGCTGGGCGAGGTGATCGCCACCCGCCTGACCGACCCCCGGCGGTTGGGGCTGCCCTTCGCCCCTTGGACCCTGGAGCGGCGGGAGGCCTACCTGAACACGGAGCGGGGCATCGCCATGAAGCGCGGTCGCATCGACGAGATCCTCTTGGCGGAGGGCTTCCGCTGGCGAAGCAAGGAGAGCTGGTTCGGCGAGGGGGTGGACACTGTCACCGATCGTCCAAAACCGGCCAGCGACGATCAAGTGAAAATCGGCCACCGAGTGGCCTCGTCTATTTTGCTGGATCACCGCCGGGGCTGATGGCGCCGTTCGGAGGCGGCACGCACCCCCGGCAGGTCAGATCCCATCGCCGCGCTCGCTGTCGCCCGCGCGGCCGTGCGCGAGCCGGACCTGCCGGCCGCTCAGTTCGACGGCCTGGCTCGCCAGGTCCGGCGGCTGGCCGACCACCGCGACCACCTGGTGGCCGAGCGGACGTGGGCCATCAACCGGCTGGCACCGGCAGGAGCTGGACCCCGTCCTGGCCGCCCCTGGCACGATGCCGGTGGTGGCCCAAGCCCCTCAGCGCCGTCGAAAGTCGCCTGGCTGGCGCCGGGGGCCTGGTGGCCCGGCTCGCCCGCCGCTGCCGAGAGCTCAGCGCCGAGACCTCGCCGCTCGATCAGGAGATGGCTGAGCTGGTCACCGCGATCGCGCCGGCCTGGCTCCAGATCTGCGGCTGCGCGACCTCGACCGCGGCCACGATCGGAGGTGAGACCGCCGACGTGCGCCGGTTCCGCTCGCGGCACGCCGACGCCAGGGATCACGGCACGGCATCGCTGCCGGCATGGTCGGGCAACCGTCCCCGCCACCGGCTCAGCTGGATCGGGAGCTGGCAGCTCAATGCTGCCATCCAACGGACCGCGATCGTCCAGGCGCACGATCATCGGCCAGCCCGCTGGCTGCCGGAACGGCGCCGCGCGACCGGCGACACCAAGGCCGAATCTCTTCGAGCCCGCAAACGACGCCTCTCCGATGCCGTCTACCGCGCTCTGCTGGCTGACACCCGCCACACCGCATCCGACCACGTCATCCGCACGGCCGGTTGACATAGGGGCGAGTGGACGCTAACGTTGGGAGCCGCCGAGGGCAACATCGACAAGATCTTGGCCACGTGCATGGGCAGGAAGGGGATGGCCTGGAGGCCAGCTGGGGGCCGAGCGCATGGGCGAGGTGCTGCAGGCGGGCCAGAACGGCGAGCTGGAGCGCTACCTGCGGGCGCGGCGGGGCGCTGCCAACGCGGTGGACGGTGCAGGCGAGCTGCCCGGGGATCGCCGGCAGCCACGGGACCAGCGCCACGCTGACACCTGGGACGACCGCTCCGGTTGAACGTGATGGGCTGAGCAACCTCAGGCATGCCTGCCCTCATGCACCTACCAACCTGGGACAGGTTCCAGGCCTATAGACCCTCTTGCAGAGTCCCGCCTGGGGAAGTACAATCCCTGAATCCATTTGATCCTCGATATTCCCTCTCCTAAACCGCCCCTCCCGCACTTCGAGCCAGAGATTCAAATCTGGGCAGATTCTGAGCACCCGGTTGGATCGACGTGTTCGGGTGCGGGCGAAATAGGCGGACTAAGACACCCCCGCTCCAAGTGCCAGCCGAACCTCGGCCTCTCACTGAACGGCAATGGCAGCGGTCTTACAGTCGGGAGAGTCCGTTGGCTGGACTACCAAGTGTCGCCCCATACGCATCTCTCGATTGGCTCTGGATTGCCGGACTTCTCACAATTTGGATACTCAAGAAAATGAAGCTGATTGAGGTCGACGACACGACATTCCGGTCGCTCGCTCTTGCAGCTCGAGCCCGGAACGTTACCATCGGCGAGATTGTTGCCTGGCTGGTGCGAGAAGTCAGCCTGAAGGTTGAAGATCGGCCAGTTTCTCTTCATACTAATGAGGAGGTTCGCGTGTACGTTCGGTATCATGGGGAGAGAGTTGAGGGGCGTTTCGACCCAGTCAAGAAGCGCCTTACTCTGACATCAGGACCGCTGGCGGGGAAGAGCTTTAATTCGCCGAGCGCGGCGGCCGTCGCAGTCGTTAGTGCGCTTAACCAAAATCGAGAGCGCCCAAACACGGATGGATGGCGGTTCTGGCGCATCGCTGACACCAACGAGCCGATTGACATGCTGAGGAAGATAGATCGGAACATGTGAAGCCAGCCAAAGAGGGCTAGGCATTGTCGGCTACGTCCAGTCAAGAGGATCCTCCTATAGAGGTCGATGATGGAACCAAGGCTTCATGCCCTCACGAGGTCACCGCCGGTGGGGGTCGACCCGCCGGCTCGACGAGCGGCTCGTCCACCTGGCGAGCGACCTCGCGCTCTCGGCACCCTCGTTTGGCCACCTCCTCGCGCGTCGGCCGGGGAGGGCGCAGCCCCACCCGGACGATCCGATGCCGGGCGGCGTTGGCCTGGCGGTCGCCGCGACCGCGCGATGCCGGGTGCGAGACCCGACGAGGCCGGGATTGGCGAGGCTCCACACCGCATCGAGAACGACGCCTCCGATCGGATATGCCCACCGCCCAATCCCGCGG
>DASRBU010000169.1:0-22752 GCA_035653475.1 Candidatus Dormiibacterota bacterium
GGATTGAAACCTGCTGGCCCCGGAGCGAGAGGTACTGTTCGGCGGGTTGCAGCGGCTCCGACGAGCCGCTGAGGATTGAAACCTGCTTCCAGCGCCGTTGGGCCGCCCGGAACCGCTGATGTTGCAGCGGCTCCGACGAGCCGCTGAGGATTGAAACCTGCTGGCCCCGGAGCGAGAGGTACTGTTCGGCGGGTTGCAGCGGCTCCGACGAGCCGCTGAGGATTGAAACGTCGTGCTCGCGCTCGTGCGCGGCGACCAGACCCAGTTGCAGCGGCTCCGACGAGCCGCTGAGGATTGAAACCATCAGCAGCTATCGTAGGGTGACGATGTTCGAGTTGCAGCGGCTCCGACGAGCCGCTGAGGATTGAAACTGGATCTCGGCGGCGTAGCCGGCGGCAGCCGGGAGGTTGCAGCGGCTCCGACGAGCCGCTGAGGATTGAAACCCTAGCGCCGCCATGAATGCCTGCTCCGAGCCGATGTTGCAGCGGCTCCGACGAGCCGCTGAGGATTGAAACGGGGTCCCCCCCTGAGAGCGGGCGCCGAGGCCGCACGTTGCAGCGGCTCCGACGAGCCGCTGAGGATTGAAACGGCGGGAGCATCCGTTGGAGGTCGGTGACGATCAGCGTTGCAGCGGCTCCGACGAGCCGCTGAGGATTGAAACTTCCTTCTTCCCCCATGATGCCACTTCCTCGCGACCGTTGCAGCGGCTCCGACGAGCCGCTGAGGATTGAAACGAGGGAGAGCGCATCGGAGTCCTCTGGCCCCCGAGTTGCAGCGGCTCCGACGAGCCGCTGAGGATTGAAACGAGCTCTTGTCGAGAGCAGCCGAGGAGAAGGCGCGTGTTGCAGCGGCTCCGACGAGCCGCTGAGGATTGAAACATCGTCTCCCGGGTCGTGCAGGAGGCCTGCCCCAAGTTGCAGCGGCTCCGACGAGCCGCTGAGGATTGAAACGTCTTCCACGTCCTCTCTCCGAGGCCGGGAGCATGGGAGTTGCAGCGGCTCCGACGAGCCGCTGAGGATTGAAACCTGCGCCGCGACGACGAGCCCAGGGCTACTGGTCTGGTTGCAGCGGCTCCGACGAGCCGCTGAGGATTGAAACTGGCACATGCCGAGGAGCTCACCAAGTGTGTCTGAGTTGCAGCGGCTCCGACGAGCCGCTGAGGATTGAAACGTCGTGCGGTACATCGCGAGCGGGGTGATCCCGCGCGTTGCAGCGGCTCCGACGAGCCGCTGAGGATTGAAACCCGTCCTGGGCGGGAGATCCCACTCCCACCCAGAGTTGCAGCGGCTCCGACGAGCCGCTGAGGATTGAAACACGTTGCCCGCGGCCGTGCCCTGATCGGCAAGTTGCAGCGGCTCCGACGAGCCGCTGAGGATGGAACCCTGCTCAGGTCGTGTACACGGCGAAGGGCGCGGTGTGGGCACGGGCCTCGGGGTCGGTCACCACGTTGACCAGCGCCGGCCGGCCGCTGGCCGCGGCCCGCTCCAGCGCCGGTCGGATCTGCTCCGGCCGCTCCACGTGCTCGGCGTGGCAGCCGAGCGCCCGGGCCATCTCGTCGTAGCGGGTGAAGCCCAGCTCCCGGCCGACCTTGAAGCGATCCCGGGCCGTCCAGCCGCCGTTGTTGGAGATCACGGTGATCACCGGGAGGTCGTGGCGGACGGCGGTGTCCAGCTCCATGCCGTTGATCCCGAAGGACCCGTCCCCGTGCAGGACGACGACCTGGGCCGCGGGCTTGGCCACCTTCGCCCCCAGGCCCAGGGGCAGCCCCACGCCCATGGTGCCGAAGGGCCCCGAGTTGAGGCTGTGGCCGGGCGCGTGGATGGGGATCGACTGGCGGCCGTAGTTCAGGATCTCCTGGCCGTCCACGCTCAGCACCGCCTCCCGGTCCATGAAATCCCGCACCTCCTTGCACAGGCGCAGGGGATGGATGGGGGTCCGGTCGGTGCTCATCCGCCGCTCGGCGTCGATCGACTTCTCGCGGTGGATCTCGGCCAGCCGTCCCACCCAGTCGGCGTAACGGTCCGGGGAGCCGTCGGCCGCCTCCAGCAGCTGGCGCAGCACCAGCCGGGCGTCGCCGACCACGGCAGCGTCCACCGGGCGGGTCTTCCCGATCTCGCCGGCGTCGACGTCGATCTGCACCAGCCGGGCGTCGGCAGCGAACCGAGGCGGGCGAGCGTAGTCAATCACGTAGTTGAGCCGGGTCCCGATCACCACCACGCAATCGGCCTCGCGGAAGGCGGTGCTGCGCGCGGCCGGGAAGCTCAGGGGATGGTCCTCGGGGACCACGCCGCGGCCCTGGGGGGTGGCGTAGTGGGGGATGCCCCATCGCTCCACCCACCGCCGCAGCTCCTCGTGGGCGCCGGACCAGAGGATGCCGCTCCCGGTCACCACGATGGGCCGTCGGGCGCCCCTGATCACGTCGATCGCCCGGGCCACGTCCGTCGCGTCTCCCGCCGGCCGGGGCCGGGGCTGGGGCTCGACCCAGCGCACCTCCTCGGGCGCGACCTCGCGGTAGAGCACGTCGCCGGGCAGGTCGAGGTAGACCGGCGCCGGCCGGCCCGTCATCGCGTGCCGGAAGGCGGTGGCCACGTACTCCGGGATGCGGCGGGGATCGTAGCAACGCTCGGCCCAGCAGGTGATGGGCCTGGCCAGCGCCACCTGGTCGATCTCCTGGAAAGCCCCCAGGCCGTACAGGCCCACCGGGCTGGAGCCCCCGATGGCGACCACCGGGGCGCCGTCCACGTAGGCGTGGGCGACGCCGCTGAGCAGGTTGACGGTGCCGGGGCCGGAGGCGGCCATGCAGACCGAGGGGCGGCCGAGGAGGCGGCTGTAGCCGATGGCCATCATCGCCGCCGCCTGCTCCATGCGGACGTCGATCATCCGCATGCCCTCCTGGAGGCAGGCGTTCTCGCTGTCGATCATGGGGCCGCCCATGAGGAAGAAGACGTGCTCCACCCCGTGCGCGCGCAGCGCCCTGGCCAGGATCTCGTTGCCGGTCACCTCTGCCTCCCCTAGATCACACCGTCGGCGGCCAGCCGCTCCAGCTCCCGGGCGTCGAGGCCGAGCAGCTCCGTGTAGACCTCGTGGTTGTGCTCGCCCAGGAGCGGCGCCGCCCGCACCGGGACGTGAGAGCGTTCCATCCGCACCGGCCAACCCGGCATCTTGAAGCGCCCCCGGGCGGGGTGGTCGACGGTCACGATCACCTCCCGCCGGTTGAGGTCGGGGTCCTCGGTCAGCTCCAGGGTGTCGAAGACCGCGCTGCAGGGCACCCCGGCCTCGCCCAGGATGCGCATCGCCTCTCGCTTGTCCCGCTCCCGCGTCCAGGCCGAGATCACGGCGTCCACCTCGGCGCAGTGCTGGGCCCTCCGCTCCGGGTCGGAGAAGCGCTCGTCGTCCTTCAGCTCGGGCCTCCCGATCGCGTCCAGCAGGCGCTCCCAGTGGTGGTTGCCGGCCCGGGTGGTGTAGATGAAGACGTAGTCGTTGGGGCCGCCCGGCCGGCAGGGGTAGACGTTGCTGGGGGCGGTGAGGCCGAGCTGGCTCTGGTTGCCCCACCGCTCTCCCGGCCGGCCGCTGAGCAGCTGCCGGGAGAACGAGATGCGGCAGTAGTTGACGACCGCGTCCTGCATCGCCACCTCGATGCGCTGGCCCTGCCCGGTGCGCTGGCGCTGGTGGAGGGCGGCCAGGATCCCGATCGCGGCGTGCAGCCCGGTGCCGGTGTCGCCGATGGTGGGGCCGGGCTTGAGCGGCGGTCCCCAGGGCTCGCCGGTGAGGCTCACGGCGCCGCCCGCGGCCTGGGCGATGGGGTCGAAGGCCAGGTAGCTCCGGTGGGGGCCATCGGAGGCGAAGCCCTTGATCTGGACGTAGATCAAGCGCGGGTTGATGGCCCGGACCCGGTCGTAGTCGAAGCCGAGGCGCTCGATGACGCCGGGGGCGAAGTTCTCCACCATGACGTCCCCGGTCTCCAGCAGCCGTTCCAGCAGCCTGCGGCCCTCCGCGCAGCGGAGGTTGAGCGTGACCGAGCGCTTGTTGGCGTTGAGCACCAGGAAGTACCAGGAATCGACCCCGGGCACGTCGGCCGAGGCGTGACGCCCCTGCTCCCCCGTGCCGGGCCGCTCCACCTTGATCACGTCCGCGCCCAGCCAGGCCAGCGTCTCGGTGCAGGAGGTTCCCGCCTCGAACTGGGTCAGGTCGATGACCCGCACGCCCTCCAGCGCCGCCGCCATGAGCACCACCTCCCTTCGCCCGCCAGGGCACACCCCGTCTCTCTCAGGGTAGCCCGGACCGGGGCATCGGACAACCGCTGGCCCGGTTCGGGCCGAGTCCCGGGCCGGGGCAGTGAGCCAGCCCGATCGCGGTCCCGGGCGACGCGGAGCGCGGGAACGGGTCGCTCTCCGGGCTCCCGTTCCCCCGGCGGCGGAGGCCGTCACCCAGCTCGGCGACCGGCCCGGGGCCGGGCCGGGTCCCGGGACGAGACCGCCCAGCGTACGACGAGCGGCAGCCGGCGGCCCCGGTCGTCGAGACCGCCATCACCGACCTCTTCGCCCTCTCCACCTTCGCCACCCGGCGGGCGCCTGGACGCCCGACCGGTCGGGTGGCGCGGCCGCGCGATCGGTACGGTGACCGCGCCGGGGTCCCCGCGGGTCGAGCCGGCGGCGTCTGGATCGAGCGTTGGATGGGCATACTCGAGGTGGTGATGGGGTGATGGAGAGAGATCTCTTGGTGGTGGCGGGGCTCGGGCTCCTGGCCATGGGCGGGCTCCTGCTCCTGCTCGCCTGGCTGGGGACGGGACCGCTGACCGGGATCTTCCGGCTGGGCGGCGTGACGGTGGTGGTCCCGGTCGGCCTCTCGCTCCTGCTCTCGCTCGCCCTGACCGTGCTCGTGAACCTCTGGCTCCGGATGCGATGAGGGCGGTTCCGGCCGCGATCGGCCGGGTGGCGAGCCCTACTGCGCGACCGCCGTCCTGAGCGCCTCGGCTCACGATCGTGGCCGCGGCGACCTCGGTGGCCGGCTGCTCAACCGCCCCCTCCCCGGCCCAGGAGGGTGCTCGGCACCGCCCAGCGGTGCTCGGAGTCGGGCTGGTCGAGCCAGAGCGTGTGCCCCCCGGCCGGGGTCACCGTCAGCCCGAAGCGCTCGCGGTTGGGCGCCCCCAGCCGGCACCAGCGCTCGAACAGCGACTCGACCAGGTCCCAGAGCCGCCGGGGGCCTCCCTGGTGGATGGTCGTGCTCCCGCTCACGAAGCGCACCCAGGAGTCGTCCTCCAGGGCCCATAAGTAGTGATCCCCTCCATCCTCGAAGACCCGGTAGGACGGTGCCACGAGCGCCGCGGTCATGGTCCGAAACGATTGCTCCCCACTGCCGCCGGCCTCGAGCACGGAGAGGGGGTAGGTGCGGTCACGCTGGCTGGATCCCCGCTGGAAGCTTGCCAGGAGCCGCTGAGGGTCGACAACCGGCCAAGGCTGGATGGGCATGAAGCGGTACGACTCCCGATCGTAGTGGCCGCTGGCCGTCCCCTCCCGACGCCGCTCCAGGGCTACGCAGCCCTCCGGCACCACGGTCACGATCCTGCCCCCGGGCCGGACCTGCTCCAGCCAGGCAGTCGGGATCGGCCAGGCCATCCCGGTGCAGATGATCCGGTCGTAGGGTGCCCGCTCCGGGTACCCGCCCACCCCGTCCGCCACCGCCAGCTGGGGGTGGTAGCCCAGCTCGGCCAGGCGTCCTCGCGCCTCCTCTACCAGGTCGGCCTGGATGTCGATGCTGGTCACGTGCTCCGAGCCCAGGCGCGCGCAGAGCAGGGCGGCGTTGTAGCCGCTGCCGGTGCCGATCTCCAGCACCGTGTTCCCCTCCTCCACCTCCAGCAGCTCCAGCATCCGGGCCATCAGCGAGGGCATGGAGGAGGAGCTGGTGAAGTAGCCCTGGGCGTCGATCCGGGTGATGGCGGGGAGGTCGCGGTAGGCGTACTCGATCCAGGCCGCCTCCGAGTCGGGGTGGGCGGCGTCGATCTCCTCTAGCAGTTGTCCTCGGATGTAGGGGCGGAAGCGGGGGATGAGCCGGTGCCGGGGCACGGCCTCGAAGCAGCGGCGCCAGGCGGGGGAGCGCAGTGCCCCCAGGTCCTCCAGGTGCCGCACTAGGTGGTGGCGCAGCTCACGCTCCCGGCTCATCCGCCCCTCGGACTATGCCGGTCGCCCGGCCGGGAAGGCAGGCGGGTGGGCACCGTAACCACGGGCACAGCACCCGGTCAGCCATCGGGCTACTCTTCCTCAGAACCGCCAGCGCCACTGGGACTGCGGCTCCCCCAGCCAGACTTCGTGGTCGCCCGCCGTCGTGACGGTGAGGCCGTACGCGCCCAGGCCGGGGCGGCCGAGGGCCGACCAGCGCTCCACCGCACCCAGGTAGACCTCCCAGAGCCGCCGGGGGCCGGCCTGGAGGAGCAGGTGCCCATCGCCATCGGGCACCAGGCGGGCCCAGGAGCCATCCTGCAGCCCCGCCAGCGCCCGCTCCCGGCCCTCCCCCCTCCGCTCCACCCAGGCCAACTCGAGGTCGCCCACCTCCATGCGGGCGAACAGGTCGGCGGCCGCGCACCTCCGCCAATCCAGCAACCACTCCGGCAGCTCGACCCGCCGTACCTCCGGTGGCCGGGTGGTGGCCTGGAAGGGCATGGACCGGTCGACGGTCGGGGAGCGCAGCCACATGAAGCTCACCGCCTCTTGGTGGAACCGGCCGACCAGGGACCCGTCTGCCCTCCGCCGCAGGGCGACCAGCGGACCCCGCCCGATGCGCCCCCCGGCCAGGGGGGTCACGATCAGCCCCCGGGGGCTCAGCTGCTCCCACCATGCCCGCGGCAAGCGGGGCACGGCGCAGGTGGCGATGATCCGGTCGTAGGGTGCCCGGGGAGGGTACCCCTCGACACCGTCCGCGGTCACCGCGGTGGGGGCGTACCCCGCCCTCCGCAACCGTTCCCCAGCTAGCCTGGCCAGGTCGGGGTCGACCTCCACGGTCGTGACCGAGCTCGAGCCCAGGCGTTCGCAGAGGAGGGCGGCGTTGTAGCCGGTCCCGGTGCCGATCTCCAGGACCGAGACACCGTCCTCGACCGCGAGCAGCTCGAGGAAGCGGGCCATGAGCAGCGGCATGGTGCTGCTGCTCGCTGGCAGCCCCTCTGGGTCGAGCGACGTGACCAGGGCGGTCTCGGGTGAGTAGACGAGCTGCCACCAGAGCTCCGAGGCCTCCGCCCGGCGCACCGGACGCCATTCGCCCGAGGCCTCGTCGAGAAGATAGAAATCGTCGAGGAACTGGTCCCGTCGGACGCGCCGGAAGGCGTGCTGCCAGGGCTCGGAGAGCGGCTCCAGCTCGACCAGCCTCCGCACCATCCGCTCCAGCAGCTCGTTGACCTGCACGGGTTCCCAAGTCACCTCTGGTCCCCGTCGGGTGGGCACGGCTTTCGGAAGTTGGGTGGGCAGGGCGGGCCGTAGTCCGACAGGCACTTGACCTTCCCCGGAGGGCCTGCGGCGGAGTCGGCCACCGGCCGACACCGCAGCCCGGATCGGACCGCGGTCGAGGTCAAGTAGACCTCAGCCAGCGGGGACTCGCGCACGTTGCCCAGCCGCAGCCAGCGGCTGAACACGCAGGGCCACACCTTGCCCTCGGCGACGTGTGGCTTGCCCTCCCGCCCCCGGAGGTGGACGGAATCAGCGCTGGACCACCTCCCGGAGACGGCCGGCGGCGGCATCGTCCGGTCGCCGGGGTCAGGCTCGGGGCCCGGGCGCATCGGCCTCCCGGCCCAGGAGGGTGCTCGGCACCGCCCAGCGGTGCTCGGAGTCGGGCTGGTCGAGCCAGAGCGTGTGCTCCCCGGCCAGGGTCACGGTGAGCCCGAAGCGCTCACGACCCGGGCTGCCCAGGGTGAGCCACCGTTCATAGAGGTCCTCGACCAGGTCCCAGAGTCGCCGCGGGCCTCCTTGTCGCACCCGGCGGTCGGCCAGCCCCAGGCGCACCCAGGACCGGTCGGCCAGGTCGACGTAGCCACCGGCATCGGGGCCGGCGGGAAAGAGCACCTCGAAGGGGGCCACCAACAACCGGACCAGGAACCAGAACGGCCACCGCTCACCTCCGGCCTGGAAAAGGGTGTCGTAGTCGTACCTGGCCGTCCGTTCCGGAGCCGGGCGGCCCACGAGTTCCATCAGCTCGGCCACGGGTGGACGTGGCGGGGCATGGCCCCTCATGTCCATGAACCCCAGCGCCTCCGAGAGGAAGCGGCCGCTGACCAGGCCATCACGATTGCGTTCCAGCCGTACCACGCCGCCCGGCAGGGGAGCGACGATGACCCCTCCGGTTCGCAGCTGTGCCACCCACGCCGGTGGGATGCGGTCGGCCGTGCAGGTGGCGATGATCCGGTCGTAGGGGGCGTCCTCCGCCCAGCCCTCGAAGCCATCACCCACCCACAACCGGGGGCGGTAACCTGCCGTCCGCAGCCGGTCGCGGGCCGCCTCCACCAGCGCCTCCTCGATGTCGATGCTGGTCACGTGCTCCGAGCCCAGCCGCTCGCAGAGTAGGGCCGCGTTGTAGCCGGTCCCGGTGCCGATCTCCAACACCCGGTGGCCGGGCTCCGCGTCCAGTGCCTCCAGCATCACGGCCATGACCGATGGGGTGGACGAGGTGCTGGTCGGGAGTGCCTGGTCGCCCGGACCCCGCTGCGTGATCAAGGGTTGGTCGCGATAGACCTCCGCCAGCCATCGACGACGCTGCTCGGGCCGGCTGCCGTCGATCATCGCCCAGCCCGAGGCAACCCGGAGCTCGAACCTGGGCACGAAGAGGTGGCGCGGAACCCGTTCGAAGGCCGCCCGCCACCCGGCAGAGCGGATGGCCCTCGTATCGACCAGTTGCTCGACCAGGCGGCGGCGTAGCTGCCGGCTGCGACTGCTGTCCTTTTCCACCACTAGATGGGTCTGAAAGGGCTGCAGCGCAGGTGGGGCACGCACACGGGTCCTGGATTGCCGTCGTCGGGATCGCATCGTTTGGTCGGGGCACAGAGTCGGTCGGGGTCACAGGGCTGACCGAGGGACGAGCCTCGGACGCGGTCGGCGAAGGCGACTGCGAGACGTCGTCGCGCCGGCTTCGCCTGGAGGTAGACCTCGGCCAGCGAGGACTCGCGCACGTTGCCCAGCCGCAGCCAGCGGCTGAACACGCAGGGCCACACCTCGCCCTCGGGGGAGATGGCCAGCTTGCCCTCCCCGCAGTGCCCGCAGAGCTGATCGAGGTCGGGGACGGCGCTCCCGGCCCCGCGCCCGACCCGCCGCACCCGGTCCACCCGGATCTCGCTCACCCCCAGCTCCTCCAGCTCCGCCACCGTCTCTGCCATCTCCTGCCCCGGCAGCACCTCCACCACCCCCACTCGCACCGGGATCCCCCGCCGCAGCGCCTCCTTCAGGTTCCTCAGCGTCCGCTCGTGGCTTCCCCGCCGGCCGGTGATGGCCTCATGCGCCTCCGCCTTGACCGAGTGGTAGGAGGTAGCCAGCCGTACACCCGGTCGCTCCAGCACCCGCCAGAGCCTCCGACCGATCCCGACCAGGTTGGTGTAGACCTCGACCGTCATCCCGCCCGTCAGCGCCCGCTCCATCAGCGCCGGCAGGCCGGGGTGCAGGGTGGGCTCACCTCCGATGAACTGGACCATCCGCACCCCCAGGGCCGCTGCCTGGTCGATCACCCGGCACCAGTCCCACTCGGTCATGATGCCGTGCGAGCTCCCGGGTCCGCTGGCCGCGTAGCAGTGTACGCATTCCAGCTGACATCGGCCCGTGATCTCCAGCCAGAGGAAGCCCAGGGGAACGTTCTCCTTCCCCGTCACGACGCTCATGCCGGTGATCTTATGCGGCTTCGGTGCACGACACAACGCTTGCGGAAAACGAAGACAATCGGTGCAAATATGCATTGAGAACGCGCTGCAAAAGGGATTGTTCCTGCTGGCCACGGCGGCCGGCACGCGCGCCCGGACTGGGGTGAGAACCGGCCCCGGGGCCGAGAGCCGGGACGAGGCGCCGGCCGCGTGCCGGGCCGAGCCGGCCGTCGAGGCCGGTTCGGCCACCCGATCGCCTCAGCTGGCGGAGCGGCGGGCCGGCCGGCGGACCCGCCAGCGTGGCCGCCGGTGCGGAGCCGGTCGCGGCCGGTGCGACCGCGGGGCACGAGCGGCCTTCGGGTCGGCCAGCAGCGCCCGGGCCGCCACCTCGGGGCCGGCCGGCCGCCCCTCGCCCTCCAGCTCCAGCCAGAGCTTGCTGAGCGCCAGGTAGACGTCGGCCTCGGTCCAGCCAGGGAGTCGATCCCTGAGGCGGTGGCGCGTGGCCACCTCCATCAGGGGCCGATACACGGAGTCGTACCAGCTCGCCGCCGCCTCCTGGATCGGCACCTCGCGGCCCCGTTCGAGGCCCAGGAAGTAGCGGTGACCGAGGATGTGCTCCTCGATGAGGTCGTAGCGGCCCAGCTGGCTGCAGTCGAGCCTGGCCTGGGGGCGAACCCGGTCCAGGCCCGTCCGCTCCAGGAAGCGCGCGTACTCGGCGGCGCGCAACAGCTCCTCGGTGGTGACCTCCGGCCCCAGCGGGGCCCGCGTCTCCACCTCCACCACGTGGGCCCGGATGCGATCCCAGCCCAGGCTCCTCGCCACCGAGACCCGGTGGTGGCCGTGCTTGACGAAGTACACGTCGCCCACCTGGTAGACGTCGACGGGAGGGATCGGGAGCCCCTCCGCCATGCGCGCGTACAGGTCCACCCAGGCCGGGCGTACGTGGCCCCGCCGGGGCATGAACGACACGTCGAAGTCGAGCGTCCGACGCTCCGAGCCCTTCACCTGCCCGAGGGGGATGTCGTGCAGCCCCGCATCCCGCTCGCGCAGGACGCCCGCCGCCGCCACCACCTCGGCCAGCGCCGGCGGCGTCCGGGTCTCCCGGCCGAGGACCCTGACCAGTCCGCGCTGGCGCGCCTCGCGCAGCGCCTCCTCGAACTCCAGCTGGCCCTCGACGACCAGGGGCTGGCCAGAGGGCGGCGACCCCCGGCCCAGCCGGCGGAGGACCCGGGACACCAGCCGGCGCTCCGGATCCACCACCTTGCTCGGGCGCCAGCCCTCCACGTCGCTCAGCAGATCGTCGAGGACCGCGGTCAGCGCCGCCGCCCGGCGCTCCCGGGGGGCAACGGCGGCGAAGCGGTCCAGCGACTCGCGCGCCCGGCCCACCGCCTCCCGCGCGTCCCGGCCGGCCAGTCGGCGCTCGACCGCCTGCACCAGGTCCGATCCCGCCCGGAGCAGCTCGGGCCGGGCCGCCTCCCAGGCGGCGGGCTGCGGGTCGGTCGCCGCGGCCTGCGCGGCCTGGCGGGCGAGGATGCGCACGGTCCGGTAGAGGTAGGCCACCAGGCGCAGCCGGTCCTCCAGCCGGCTGAGGTCGTGCACCCGGCCCAGGTGCCAGGGGTTCCAGCGCAGCGCCTGCTCGGCGGGGGCGACGGCGGCCACGGCGGCGTCGGCGCGCTCACCGTGCTCCCGTACGTCGCGGCGGTTGGCCTCGGCCTCGCGACCGCCGTCCGGCCGCCCCGCCAGCTCCAGGCTGCGCACGACGTCCGAGCGCAGCTGGGCTCTCAGATCTCGGCACTCCCGGCGCAGCCGGCCCACCGGATCCGGCGGCCAGAGCAGGGCGGCGACGGCCACGCCGATGGCGCCTCCCAGCGCGGTCTCCCAGAGGCGCAGGAGGTTGTCGGCGCTGCCGGAGGCGAGCACGAGCAGGGCCGAGATCGCGATCTGGTTGTTGATCCCTTCCCGGGAGACCTTGAGCCAGCCGCCCATCAACAGGCACACGAACATCACCGCGGCCAGGACCGGCGGGGAGATGCCGAGCAGGGTGTGGGCGGCGATACCCAGCAGGAGGCCGACCGCCACGCCGAGCAGGAACTCGAGCGCGTTCAGCAGCGAGCCGTAGGCGTGCCCCTGCATGAGGATGATCACCGCGAGCACGGCGTTGAACGGCCGCGGCAGGCCCAGGAACGGCCCCAGCCACCAGGCCCCGCCGCAGGCCAGCGCGATCTTGAGGCAGCGCACGACCAGAGGGGGCAGGAAGCCGGGGGGCCGGGCCAGCCGCCAGAGCAGGCGACCAAGGTGGCTGCGAATCGAGGACATCGCGGACACGGTCGGATGGAAGGTGGGGCTCGATGGATTGGGGGCGGCGGGAGCGAGAGGGCCGCGGAGCAACGAAACGGTAATACGGATGCTCCGGCCCGATCATTCCATCCGTCCCCGGGTGGCCCGCTCCCCCGGAGCCCCGGCCCCGGTGGCCGGCCTCGGCACTTCGAGCCCTCGGAGGTGCGTCGTGGTCCCGCGAGGACGGCCGGGCCTTCCCCGGCCGCCCCCCGCCGGTCGACCGGCGGGGGGGCCGGAGCGGGACTCAGCCCTGGCCGTCCTCGGCCAGGATCGCGTAGATCTTGCGTCGCGCCTCGTCGAGGATCGCGACCGTGCGCTCCACCTGCTCCTTCGACCCGGCGTGCGCCACCTGCATGGCCGCGGCCGCCAGCTGGAAGGCGGCCCGGCGCAGACCGCCGAACGGCTCCTCGTCCTCGGCGGCGACCTCTTCCCAGGGCGCCGCCTGGCCGTCCTGCCGCATGGCCTCCACCCGGGCCCGTCCCGCCTCGGTGAGCGAGTAGACGCGCCGGCCCTCGACCTCCTGGCCGGCGATCAGCCCCTCGTCCTCGAGCAGCTGGAGCGTGGGGTACACGGAGCCGGGGCTGACCCGCCAGGCACCGCCGGTGCGGCCCTCCAGCTCCTGGATCACCTGGTAGCCGTGCATCGGCCGCTCCGCCAGCAGCGCCAGCACCGCCACCCGCACGTCGCCGCGACGAGCGCGCGGCCCGGAAGGCCCCCACGGGCCCCAGGGCCCACGCCCCATCCGCCAGCGGCCCCGACCCCACGGCGGGTCGAACCGCGCTCGGAACTTTCTGCGCTCCCAGGGCGGGCCCGGCCAGCCCCGGCCGGTGAACATCACGTCCATCGTCGACCTCCTCTTGTAATGATATCGAGATGTTACGCGATATATCGTAATCCATCGACGAGGACCGCCGCAGCGGTGGGTGGCGGCGATGGCGCCGTCGCACCGAGCGCGGCCCGGCGGTCGGCCGGTGAAAAGGCCGGCGATGGGGGTCAGGGGTGCCTCCCGGGGTGGGCCGGGCCCCGGCCGCTTTGCGACCTCGGCCCGGCGGGAGCGCGGCGGTCAGCGACGGCGCTCGCCGCGCTCCTCGCCCAGCATGAGCACGTAGTCCAGGTCGGGCGCGGTCCCGCCCCGGGCGCCGAGCCAGGAGAGCACCTGGGCACGATGGTGGGCCGAGTGCACCAGGACCTGCCGCAGCGCCTGTCGGGCGGTGATGGTGAAGCCGAGGTGGGGGACGTGCTGCTCGCACTCCAGCCCGGCCTCGTCCGCCGACTCCAGGAAGTGGCGGTACCTCCGGCCGGCCTCGGCCAACCGCTCCCGGTACCGGGCGGGGTCGTGCTCGAGGTAGCGCTCGCGGTCGCCGAGCGCCTGCGGCGGACGGCCCTCGATCCCCAGCAGGAAGCCCTCCTCCACCAGCGTCAGGTGCCCGAGGGTCTTCCGGATCGTCCCCGTGGTGCCCGGCGCCGGCTCGTCGAGTTCGGCCCCGAGGCCCTCGAAGGCGGCCAGGGTGCGGTCGTTCGCCCAGGCGTGGTAGCGGAACAGCTCGCTCGGCTCGCGGTGCTCAGTGTCTCCCGACATCCGAGGGGCGGCTCCAACAGGCCGCCAGTGCCACTCGCCTTCAGGGCGCGCCCAGGGGGACGCCCTGGCTGTTGGTGGTGATCTGGGAGAGCTGGTTGGCGACCGGGGAGCCGTCGCCGGGGTAGACGATCACCGGCATCCCGATCGGCGCCCACTGGTACATCCACTCGGCCTTGGCCAGGGGCAGGTGGATGCAGCCGTGGCTGCGGAAGGCCGGGTTGTACTGCGACCCGGGGCCCAGGGCCGAGTCCGGCTCCCAGTAGGCGTCGTGGAAGGCCTCGCCGGTGTTGGTGAAGAACACCGTCCACTGCACCACCGTGTCCGGGTACCAGTAGGGCGAGCCCTTGGGCCAGGGCGAGTGCATGGTCCAGGGATGGGACTTCCGGAGCACCTTCATGGGGCCGAAGTCGGTCCCGATGTCGCTCACCCCCCGCACCCCGGTGGTGACCGGGGTGTCCATGACCACCTGACCACCCTGATAGGCCCAGACGTGCTGGGCCTGGAAGGAGACGATCACGAACCGCGAGGGCATGCCGTCGATCAGGTCCTGGTGGATCTGGTTCGCGTACCGCTGCAGCCCGGCCGCCGCCACCGCCGCCTGGTCGAGGCTCGACGAGCGCACGTTGGCGGCGAACTTCTCCAGCCGGCTGTAGGCCCGCATCGCGTCATCGTAGGTCTTGAAGGGCCTGGGCTTGTTCTCGTAGGCCACCACCGAGGCGTCGTTGCGACCGTTGGTCAGGGCTTGGAGGCCGTCCTGCTGGATCGTGCCCAGGTTGCCCCCGGTCTGGGCGATCAGCTGTCGGGCGGCCTGGTCGATCTGCTGGTTCTCCTGCTGGGTGCGGGCGGCCAGGGAGCTGGCCGCCGAGGCCACCTGACCGGCCTGGGCGGCGACGTTCCGGAAGTCGCTCAGGGTGCGGGCCGTGCTCCGGGCCTGCTGGGCGGCGGCCAGCTTCTGCTGGAGCGCCTGGAGGTCGGGGTCGTCCGCCCCCACCTGCTGGGCCTGGGCGATGGCCGTGGTGGCGGTGGTGATCTGCTTGTCGGCCTCCTGCTGAGCCGCGGTGAAGAGCCGCTGCTCGAGGGAGCTCAGCTGCCGCTGCAGGCTCGACGCCTCCTGTGCCAGCCGGTCGTAGTAGCCGGCCTGGCCGAGGCTGAACCAGGGCTTCTGACTGCTGTCCATGGCCGCCACCTGCGTGGTGATGGGGCGCAGGTCCTGGGCGGTGTACCCCTGCTGGCTGGCGGCGCGGAGCTGGGCGTTCAACTGCTGTCGCTCCCGCTGGTACTTGCTCGCCGCCTGGAGCGCGGAGGAGTGGCCGAAGGCCAGCAGGCCGGCCGTCCCGGCGAGCAGGACGGCGAGCGCGACCGGGACGATGATCTTCAGGGCGATGGGGCGTCGGCGGATGAGCGCGGTCATGTTCTTCGGATCCCTCGTAATCCAGGAACGCGATCCCCTCCCGGGCAGTTTCACCCCTGGCCCGCTTCGCCCCGGCGTCCGGTCCCGGACCGGGGTCGGGGCCGGGCTCAGAGACCGAGCACCCGCCGTGCGTTACCCGCGTAGATGGCCCGGCGCCGTGCCTCGTCCAGGGCCGCCTCCTGGATGGCCTCGATGGTGCGCTGGATGGAGACCACGCCGGCGTGACCGTCGAAGGGGTAGTCGCTGCCGAAGACCACGTGTTCCGGGCCGAAGAACTCCACCCCGCAACGGATGGCGTGGGGGCCGCCATCGAGGGCGGTGTCGCCGTAGCAGTCCCGGAGGTACTCGATCGGGTTGCGAGGCAGCGCCACCCGCAGGTCGGGCTCGCCGCGTCGGTAGTGGGCCTCGATCCGGGAGGCGAAAAAGGGGATCATGCCGCCGAGGTGGTGGGCGATGAGCACGCCCTGGGGATGACGGTCGAAGAGCCCGGAGAGGGCCAGGCGGAGCAGGGCCAGCGAGATCTCGTAGGGCTGGCCCAGGAGCTGGGAGAGGCCGTACCGGGATCGTTCCTCGCTCGGGTAGTCGGGGGCAGGGCCGCGGAGGGGGTGAAGGAAGCAGACCAGCCCCCGGCTGAAGGCGTACTCCAGCACCTCCAGGATGGCGGGGTCGTCGAGCGGCCGCCCGAAGACGCTGGAGTGGACCTGGAAGCCGGGCAGGCCCAGCTCGACCAGATGATCGACCTCGCGCAGGGCGGCGCCGGGATCGTCCATGGGCAACGCCCCCAGGGCGCCGGCGAAGCAGACGGGGTCGCGTTCGACCAGCTCCCGGAGCTCCTCGTTGGCGGCGCTGCAGATACCGCTCTGATGGGGACGGCAGGCGGCGTCCTCGGTGACCTGGGTGGCCAGGCTCAGGATCTGCCGGTACCCGTGGTCGGCGAACCGCTCCACCGTCCGCCGCTGCTCGTCCAGATCGCACAGGCCGGGCACCGTGTCCGCCACCGCCAGGGCGGCGCGGCCGGTCAGGCGTCGGACCCGCTCCAGCAGCCGCGGCGGGATGAGGTGGACGGCGATGTCGATGATCACGTCACCCGACCCTTCTCTCTCGACCCGGCCATCATGGCGCAGCCAGCTCGCGATCGGACCCCGGCGGCCTCGCCCGGGGGAGATGGGGAGGATCCACACCCCTATCGGGCGGCGGCGACGTCCAGCTGCCCGACGTGCTCGGCGGCGTGGGCGGTGACGTGCAGCAGGGCGGTCAGCACCGTCCAGGGCCGGTCGGTGCGGGGTCGGCCGTCGGGCAGGGGAGGGGGCTCCACCCGGTCGTGGAGCCGGGGGGCTCGGTGCGCCGTCTCCTCGCAGGCGGCGATGGCCCGGCCCAGCGCCCGCTCGATCTCCTCCCGGGACCGGGTGCCGGTGAACTCGGCCTCGCGGTTGCGCGGCCGCTCGTCGCCGAGCATCACCCGTCGCAGCCAGAAGTCCGAGGACTCGGCGGCGTGGAAGGCGAGCTGGCCGGCGGTGGCGCCGCCCCCCACCGGCCGGTCGAGCTGGAGGCGGGGCACCAGCTCCAGCAGGCGGTCGAGGTAGGCGCGCAGCTCGGCCAGATCTCCGGCCGTGACCCGGCCGGACCAGGTGGTGTCGTCCATGCGCTCATGGTGCCGGTTCCGGCCCCGGCGCACCAGCCCGTGCTCCGGCCGGACGACGGCCGGTGTGACGGATCCCTGACGACCGTCCCTCGACGCGACCGGCACCCGCGACCAGGTCCCTGGCACACTCGACGCCGATGGCATCGATCACGGGCACCGGCCTCGGCATCACGATCATGGGCGGGGACGTGGCCACCTGCGCGCGGATCGCCGCCCGGGCGGAGGCGGCCGGGTTCGCCTCGGCCTGGACGGCCGAGTTCTACGACCGCTCCGCGACCGTCTCCCTGGCAGCGATGGCCACCGCCACCTCACGCATCCGGCTGGGCAGCGCCATCGCCTACGCCTTCGGGCGCTCGCCGCTGCTGACCGTCACCGAGTCGCGCGACCTGGACGAGCTCTCCGGCGGACGTCTGGTGCTCGGCCTCGGCACCGGCACCCGGCACCAGGTCTCGGGGTGGCTGGGCCTGGACCCGGAGCATCTGGCCCCCCGGATGGAGGAGCTGGTGCCGCTGCTGCGCCGGCTCTGGCGGGACCGCAACCGCGCCGTTCACCACCAGGGCCGCTTCTACCGCCTGCGTCTCGACCCGGTGGTGGACGTGCGGCCGCCGTGCCGCGAGGACCTGCCCATCTACGTGGCCGCCGTCAACCCGCGCATGGCCGAGGCGGCCGGACGGGTCGCGGACGGGCTGGTCGGCCATCCCCTCTTCACCGCCCGCTACGTGGAGGAGGTGGTCCGGCCCGCCCTGGCTAGGGGTGCCCGTCGGGCTGGCCGGGAGGAGAGGGTGCCGATCGCGGCCTACGTGCTCTGCGCGGTCGGCGACGACCTCGACCGGGCGCGGCGGGTGGTGGCCAACCAGATCGCCTTCTACGCGGTGGTGCGGAGCTTCGACGGCATCCTGAGGCTGCACGGGTTCGACCCCGAGGTGGCGGCCATCCGCGAGGCCTTCCGGCGGGGCGACGTGGCCGGGGCCGCGGACGCGGTGAGCGACCGCATGATCGAGACCATCGCCATCATGGGCCGGCCGGAGGAGGCGAGACAGCAGTTCCTGGAGCGGTTCGCCGGCCGCTACGAGGAGCCGTTGCTGTTCTGCCCCTGCGTGGGCGTGGAGACGGGCCGGCTGCGCGAGGGCATGGAGGCGATGATCGAGGCCTTCGCCCCGCTGGCCGGAGACGGTCGGGTGGCCGCCGCCTCGGCACGGCTGGCCGGGTCCGGCCCGTAGGCCGGGCTCGCGCCGCCCGGCCGCCTCAACGTCGGTTGAGGCGCAGCAGCTTCCAGCTCAGGAAGGTGGCGAAGGCGGTCCAGGCCACCGAGGGCAGGAGCAGCGCCGCGGCGGCCCGTCGCACCCGCCAGCCGAGCCCGGTCAGGAGGGACAGGGTGGCGCAGAGCAGGGCCGAGTCGACGGTGGCCAGGGTGAGGTCGCGGCGGCGGGTGAAGATGGGGGTGAAGGCGGCGTTGAGGAGGTACTGGAGCCCGAAGAGCCCGCCCAGCAGCCGGCGCGGACCGGGCCCGGGGGCTCGGAGGAGGAGGACGGCGGAGGCGGCGGTCAGGGTGTAGAGCCCGGTCCAGACCAGCCCGATGGTCCGTCCCGAGGGCTGCCAGCTCGGCTTGCGCAGCCGCCGGTACCAGGTGGACTCGAAGTCCCCGGCGAGGGAGCCGGCCAGCGCCGTGGCCGTGGTGACCGCCGCCACCGTCAGCAGGCCGGCCACGCCGCGCCGTCCCGACGTACCGCCCCGCATGGTCTCCATCCTGGCAGGGTCGGAGCGCCGGCGTCGGGATCGAACCGGCGCCGCCGTCCGGGCCGGCCTCGTGCTCCGCATATGATCGCGCCGTGGCGGTCGAGGTGACCTGCGCCGGCTTTGGGCCGATCGCCGAGGGGACCATCGCCCTGCACCCGCTCACGGTCCTGATCGGTCCCAACAACTCCGGCAAATCGTACTGCGCGGCGGCGCTGTACGCGGCCCACGGCGCCGTGCCGGTGCGGTGGTCGATGATCGATCTGCCTCCGGTGCGGCGGTGGCGGCGCGCATCCCGGCGCAACTGGCGAGCCTCGCCCTCGTCTCCCGAGCCCTCGGTCCTCCAGGCGCTGGTCGAGTACCTGCGCGATCTTCTGGCGAGGGCCGGGGACCGTCCGTGCCCGTCGCCGGTCCGTGAGCACCTGGAGAGGGAGCGCGTCGCCTTGCTGAAGGAGTATGGGCTGGAGGTCGCACGCGAGTTGGAGCGGGCCTTCGGAACCCAGCTTGAGAAGCTCGCCCGCCATCCCCGGACCGGGCAACCGGCGACGATCACCGTACGGGACACGGATCAGGGCTGGGCGGTGACGGTTCCCCTGGCTTCGGCTGAGCCCGAGGTCGTGCCCCCCGGCACCGAGGTGCTGCCTCGCGAGGTCGTGGAACAGGGTTCCCGCACCTTCGAATGGCTATCGTCCGGAGCGAGGAGCAGGTCGGCGGCGGGGGAACGGGCCGCTTCCGCGTCGAAACGGAGCTGTTGCTGGAGAATCTGCTGGAAGCGATCGCCGACCGGACCTTCTCGGGGTTCGCCACCGGGTGCTTCTACCTGCCGGCGGCCCGCTCTGGCTTCCTTCAGAGCCACAAGCTGGTGGCCAGCGCCCTGGTGAGCAATGCCACCCTCTTCGGCATCGAGGATCTGGCCGTTCCCAAGCTGTCGGGCGTGATCGGAGATTTCATCCGATTGCTGCTGACCATCGACTCGCGTCGGAGGATCGACTCCAAGGAGACGAGGCGGCTGGCCGGGGTGGCCGAATTCATCGAGGAGCAGCTCCTCCACGGGAAGGTGGCCATCAGCGGGCACCCGCCCGAGTACCCCGAGATCTCCTTCGTCCAGGATGGGCTCGACCTGAGCTTGCCCCGAACCTCCTCGATGGTGTCGGAGCTGGCACCGGTGGTCCTGGTGACGCGGCACCTGCTGCGACCGGGGGCGCTGGTGATCCTGGAGGAGCCCGAAGCCCATCTCCATCCGGCGGCGCAGCGGGTGATGGCCCGGGCCATCGCCCGCCTGGTGGTGGGGGAGGCCCGGGTGACGATCACCACCCACAGCGATTA
This sequence comes from Candidatus Dormiibacterota bacterium, assembly GCA_035653475.1. GTDB lineage: Bacteria > Chloroflexota > Dormibacteria > Dormibacterales > Dormibacteraceae > CADDZO01. The sequence continues at coordinate 19,853 of DASRBU010000169.1, forward strand.
CCTTCTCACCCAGCTCAACAACTTGATCATGGCCCATGCGTTGCCGACCGAAGCCAGGGCCGAGCGTGGCGTGGATCTGGGCGAGACGTTGTCGGCGGCTGCCGTCGGCGCCTACCTGTTCGAGGTCGACGGCCCGACGGGGACCAGGGTCCGGCGGCTCGAGGTGACCGAGCGCGACGGAGTCCCCCAGGCCACCTTCGAGGAGGTCGCCGCTGCCCTCTATCGGCAGTCGCTCGACCTGGAGCGGGGGCTTCCTCCCGACGCCGAGTGACGTTCCCTCCTCGCGCTGGCCGAGCACGACGGCTGCTGCACGACCACGACGTGCAAGGAGCATGGCTGCTCGCTGCACCTCGGCCGTCCGAGCCGGCGCTGGATGTGCATCAGCGGCACCGCCTATGCGACGGTCCACGGCTGGCGGGATTGTCTGTGCGATGCGATCGTGTTCGTTCGTGCCCATCCGCACCCCGCCATCCTGGTTGTGGATCTGAAGAGCGGCCGCATCGACGTGGACGAGGTGGTGGAGCAGCTCCGGAACGGGGCCGAAGTTGCCGACCGGCTGGGCTGGCCGGAGCGGGAGCGGCCGACCTTCTTGCCCGTGGTGCTGAGCGGTAGGCGCCAGGACCCCAACGTCCATCGTCTGCTCCAGTCGCCCGCCAGCCGCGTCCGCTTCCGTTCCCGGCCGCCAATTCGGATCGACGTGAGGCCGTGCGGCACCGCCCTGGGCGAGCTCCTCGGGTGGGGATCGGTGCCCGGGCTGGGCGGCAACCGCGGCCCCAAGCGGGGTGCCAGGAACCTGGCGCGGAACGGATCGGGCCACCCGCCGGGGTGAAGGAGGGCGACGAAAAGGAGGCAGCCGGTGGGACGCCTCGACCACCCGCCCATGAGGCCGCCCCGAGTTCGAGCCCCGGGCACGTCTTCGTATCGCCCACCTTCGACGATCACGGCCGGCTCCTGGCCCTCCTCCCCTCCCCTCTACGCCCGGTCGTGGTCATGATGCCTCCCATGGCGACCCGGCCACCGCCACCCCTCCCCTGAGAGCCCGGGTGAAGGTCCGGGGGCACCGTGCCCCCGGACCTTCACCATGTGGCGCCCTCCGTCTGGCCTTCGCCCTGCTCAGCGACGGCCGCCCACACGACTCGGCGTGGAGCGCGGTGTGGCCTGCGTGGTGCTTCGGCTTCAGGGTCCACCTGCATCCGTGGGGTGGCCTTGTCAGGAGCCGAGTCGCGCAGCGTGGAGATGACGGGCCTGATCTCGGCCTCGCTGTGGCCACGCCCACAGGTCCAGATAGAGCTGGACGTCGCTCGCCACCCAGAACCCTTGCGCCTGTCGCCGGAAGAGGAACGGCGAGCGTTCGCGCGTGACCAGGAACGTCACCGTCTCACCCTCCTCGACGGGGAGCAGGTCGCTGGTCTGGGCCATCCCTTCCGGCCGGTCGGCATCGTCCGCGGGCACGAGCACCCAGGCACGTCCGAGATCGGTCCCGTAGGGGGCGACCAGCTGCGCCCGGAACCGAGCGTCAGCGCATGCTCGACACCCGGCATCAGCGAGGGCGGTGGTGACGGCGTGCAGCAGCTCGGCGGGTGCACGCGCCCCGCGGTGGCAACGCCGGGTTTCGTACTCGGCCAGGGAGTGCGCGGCCGCCCGGTCGTCCAGCGGGGCGCCGGGTTCGCGAAGCACGTGCACGCCGTACGGCCCCTTGCCCCTCTTGTCCATCCAGAGCTGGGCCTCCAGGAAGGTGCAGACCTGGTGCACCGTCGAGAGCGAGACCTGCACGCGTTCGGCCAGCTCGCTGGGGTGCCAGGCACGGCCGGGCTCCAGCAGCAGCGCGTGGAGGACCTGGGCGTTGCTGCCTCGGTACACGTTGTGCAGGACGCGCGGTCGTCCTGCGGGGGCCGGCCGGTTGACCCAGAACAAGGCCCAGGGCAGGTCGATGGAGATGCTGCCCTCGGCGTCCCAGTAGACCAGCTTGTGCCGTCGGAGCAGCTCGCGCCCAGCCTCGGAGTCGACGGGGCGGCGAGGAGCGGTACCTCGGCAACGGGCCCCTCGAGGCGGCGCAGGCCGGCCAGCTGCCCGATCGCCATCTGCACCTCACGCGGGTAACGGCTTGCCCCGAACTCGATCAGGAATCGGACCGGACGTCCCTTCACCTCACCCAAGACCACGAGATCCAGGCGCCGGCCGGCAGCGAGCGGTTGCGGCTGGATAGAGCGGATCTCGACATCGGGCAACCGGGCAAGGGCCTCGGCGAGGTCGTGTGACAGGTCGAGAGCCCTTTTGCTCGCAATGGGCTTGTTCGTTGTACAGCGAAGGTGCCCCATTGTCCGAAAAACCTCAGGGTTTCGTCGATTACCGGCTCAGGGTCCGGTGACGGGGGAGCATCCGAGGCGCGGAACGCGATGCGGCTGCGTGGTGCCGCCGGGCCGGGACGCCTTCGTCCCTCACACGCCCCGAGCCTGGACCCGCAGGGGCGACCCGGGCCTGCCAGACCAGGGCCTGGTGGAGGGGCTTGCCCGATCGTGAGCACCGGGAACGGCGGGCCGGTCTCCCCGTGCGGTTCACGAGGTCCCCAGCGCCCGACCGGCCACACCGGCCCACCCGCGGGGCGGTGGGAGCGGCAAGCTCGGCGCGGGCGCGCCCACCTCGAGATCGAGGGCCCGGATCGCATCCCGGACGGCATGGCGAGGGCGTGGGACTGACCTACGGCTGTTCCCCATGCCCTCGGCGTCAGGCCGTGGCGGCGCGGCCGAGGGCGCCGGGGGCGGTTGACGGCCCCGAGCGCGGACGGGTATGTTTCCGCGGTACCCACGAGTACCGCGGCCCTGGGTGGGAGAGCAGCACGGAGGAGGTCGTGGATTGAGCGGCGTGCGCCGGTCGCTGGCCGAGCTGGGTGAGCTGACCTT
>DASRBU010000170.1:0-2718 GCA_035653475.1 Candidatus Dormiibacterota bacterium
CCCGGGCAACCCCTATCTGTTCCGGACCGTGGAGTGGCTGCGGACGGAGTTCTTCACCCCGCTCGACCTCCTCTACCGGAGCCGCAACCGGCAGGACTCGGCGGGCGAGCACGCCGCCATCCTGGCCGCGATCCGCGAGCAGAACCCGGACGCGGCCGCCGAGGCCATGCAGCGCCACATCGAGTCCACCCGGCTGGTCATGGACCGGCTCCTGGAGGGGGGCTGAGCGGGGCGCCGGCGGGGAGAGGAGGTGGCCGCCGGACGCGGGCCGGAGGTCCTGGTCCTGGAGGACGACCCCTGGCAGTGCGCCACCCTGGTCGCGATCGTGCGCGACCTCTTCCTCTCCCCGCTCGGCGCCCGCACGCCGGACCAGGCGCTGGCCGAGCTGGAGCGGCACCGACCGGTGCTGGCCCTGGTCGACCTGGACATGTCCCTGGTCTCTGGGGGCCAGCACGGTGTCGAGGAGGTGCTCTGCGCCCTCTACCAGAGTCGGGGAGGATGCTGCACCCTGGTCTACTCCGTGTGGGCCGACGATCTCCGGGAGCGCAAGCGGGTGGAGCGAGTGCACCCGCTGGCCACCTTCCTCTCCAAGCGGGAGGGCCGGGGTGCCCTGGTCGAGCGGGTGCGCCGGATGGTGGGGGTGCGCTTCGGCGACCTGGCGCTCCGGCGCGGAGTGGTGTTCCACGGGCCCAGCCGGCGCAGCTTCGGCCATCGGGTGGCGGTCTCCCTCCTGCTGGGCGCCGCCAACGGCCACGAGGTCGTGGTCGACGAGGTCGAGGCCAGGGCGGTGCGGCGTCTGAGCGCCTGGCTGACGGCGGTCGGCTCCGGGGTCCAGGTGGTCGACTACGGCCGTCGCCGTCACGGGCTCTGCCTGGCCGACGGCGGCCTGAGCGTCTCCCGGATCGCGTGACCCGGGTCGCCCGACGGGACGGTTGACGCCCCGGGGCGGCCGCCCCGGGGCGTCGAGGGTCCCTTCCCCCGGCTACGCCGCCTGCGCCTGGGGGACGGGGATGGGGGGGAGCACCAGCACCTCGCCGGGGTGGATCAGGTCCGGGTTGCGGATGTGGTTGCGCTTGACGATCTCCCGGTACTCGATGCCGGCGTTCGGCCCGTACTCGCGGATGGCGATGTCCCAGAGCGTGTCCCCGGGCTTGACCACGTAGGTGGGGGGCGCCCCGATCGTGCTCTGGAGGTCGTCGGGCAGCGACGAGGTGGTGGTCGGCAGGCGGCCGCCGACCGTGGTGTAGACCAGGCCGCGGGCGTTCCGCACCAGCGTCGACACCGGGCCCAGGCCGACGTCGAGGACGGTGTTGACGCCGACCAGGGTGGGCATGGTCAGGCCCTGGGGAAGGCCGCCCTTGCCCCTGGTGACGAGGAACCAGACGGCGTTGCCGGCGATGATCAGCAGGGTGGGCGCGCCGGTGGAGGCGGAGCCGACCCCGATCAGCTGCAGGAGGTTGAAGTCCAGCCCCTTGCCCTGGATCACCGCCTTGTTGAAGAGGTTGTAGGCGTTGGCCAGGATCTCGGTCTGGCCGATCCTGAGCAGGGAGGCCTTGAGGAACTGCCCCCAGGGCAGGTCGGCCAGGGAGGCGACGGGGACCCTCGGCAGCGCCGCCCACTGGCCCAGCGGCGTCCTCGGGATGATCATGCCGGGCAGGGTCGAGAGGCCGGAGAGGAGGAGGATCTGGGTCCGGTCGTAGGGGCTCCAGCCCTCGGTGGGATCGCCGAGCATGATCCCGCGCTCCACCAGCCGGCTGGCCCAGGTGACGGTGAAGTTGATGGCGAAGTTCTTGGCCAGGTCGAAGACGAAGTTCTTGACCAGGTTGGAGCGGAGGAAGGTGAGGACGGTCTTGAGCGCGTTGATCAGGTTCCAGGCCTCGTCCACCTCCGCCGCGTCCACGATCGCGCCCCCGCCGTCGGTGACCAGGTCCACACCCGGGATCCAGCTGGTGGCGACCATCACCGTGGTGCAGGCGGCGAGCGTGATCAGGCAAGTGTGGAAGTTGTCGTTGAAGTTGTCGACCTGGGAGGCGAAGGCGTCGAGCTGATCGGCGACCTGGCCGAACTTGGGAGCCAGGTCGTCGATGCCGTTCTTGGTCTGGCTCCAGACCCGCTGGAAGTTCTCCCCGGCCTGGTCGTTCCAGTTGCCGTCGCGGCCGCCGGCGAGGTGCTGGGAGACGCTGGCCTGGAGGTCGCCGGCGAGCGCGCGCAGCTCGGCCTCCATCCGCCGCCACTGGTCGGCGTGACGGCGGAGCACGGAGGCGTTGCCGGCGATGTCGAAGCAGTTCCAGACCTCGCCCACGATCTGCCAGAGCTCGTCCAGTGAACCCGACATCGCTCACCCGACCTCGCTGCCCTCGTCCTCGGGCGATTCCCATGTCACCTTCATCGTCAACCTCGTCAACCTCAACCTCCTCAGCCGTCCAGGGTCCGGCGGTTCGCGCCACCGTCGCCGCCCTCGCGGCTGGCGAAGTGGCCCCCCGCGTCGCCGGATCCGTTCAGACGGACACTGCGGCATGCGCGAGTCGCCCGAGCGCCGGTCCCGCCGGATCGGGCCCGGTGCCGGGCGGGGTGATCGGCGGCAGCACCAGCACGTCTCCGGGGTGGATCAGGTCCGGGTTGCGGATGTGGTTGCGCTTGACGATCTCCCAGTACTCGATGCCGGCGTTCGGCCCGTACTCGCGGGTGGCGATGTCCCAGAGCGTGTCCCCGGGCTTG
>DASRBU010000171.1:0-30647 GCA_035653475.1 Candidatus Dormiibacterota bacterium
TGGGACGGAGAGGGTAAACGCCTGTGGAGCCGAGGTAAGGGGACCCCACGAGGCTGGCCTCGTGGGGTCCCCGGTAAGACCCAGCGTTGCTGGGCACACGGCGACAACGGGGGGTCCCCGCGAAGCCTGCTTCGCGGGGTGAACGGGGGTCCCCGCGAAGCCTGCTTCGCGGGGTGCAAAGCAGGAACCCGGCGCCGCGCAAGCGGGTACGACCGGGACCGCCAGGGGTCCCCGCGAAGCCTGCTTCGCGGGGTGCAAAGCAGGAACCCGGCGCCGCGCAAGCGGGTACGACCGGGACCGCCAGGGGTCCCCACGAAGCTGGCTTCGTGGGGTACCCCGCCACCGGGCAACTGGTGGCGGTGGGTCGGGTGGTCACTCATGACCACTGACTCGCAACGGGCGATGTCCCCGGAGATCACGGCCCGGTCCCTCGACCCGGGACGACGCGGGCTCCGAGGCGCTCAGGAGGCGATGGAGCCCAGGGTCACGGTGACGGTCCGTGGCTCGCTCCCGTCCTTCGGCAGGTAGGTGAACGCCAGCCGCTCCCCGGGAGATCGGGTCTGCACGAGCCGGACGAGGGCGTCGCCCGAGGTCACGGGCTGACCGTTCACCGCGATGACCGTACTCCCGACCTGAAGGCCGGCCAGGTCGGCGAGCGAGTCCCGGATCACGGCCACGACCTCGGCCCCCTGGTAGAGCCTGCCAGAGGAGGAGAGGGCCGGCCTCGCCTCCATCACCACGCGCACGCCCAAGTTAGGGCTGAAGGCCGAGCACGATGTCCCGGCCCCCCCGGCCGGACCTGATCCGGTCGACGACGCCCATCACCGTCCGTATGGGGAGGGCGTAGCCGGCCTGGCCGCGGACGCCGGCGGTGATCATGCCGACCACCTGGCCGGAGGAGTCGGCCAGCGCGCTGCCCGAGTCGCCGGGGGCCACGGGCGCGTCGATCTGGAGCACGCCGTGCAGGCCCTGGAGGCCGTTCTCGCCGGAGACCACGACCGTCCGGCCCTGTCCGACGACCCGACCCCGGGCGACCGACAGGCTGGTGCGGCCCTGGGGATAGCCGACGGCGGCCACCTCCTCGCCGACGGGGACCTGGGGGGAGCCAGCCACCCTCACCGTGGGGAGCCCGGACGCGCCCAGGACCCTCACCAGGGCGACGTCCGCCGCGAGGTCCATGCCCAGGATGGCCACCGGGTGAGGGGTCGCGCTGCCGGGGACGGCGGCCGTGATGGCGAAGCCCCGCTCCACCACGTGCGCGTTGGTCAACACCTCACCCGAGGGTGTCAGCACCATGCCGCTCCCCTCGGTCTTCACCATGGTGTCTTCGTCCTTGTCGTCCTTCTCGGCCACGATCCGAGTCATGGCCGGCCCCACCTCCCGGGCCACCGAGGGCAGGTTCATCGCCGGGCCGCCCCGGCTGCACGCCGCGGCCGTCATCGTCACGACCAGGACGACCACGACGATCGAACCGAGATCGAGAGGAAGAGCCGTGTGCGACGGTTCCGGGTTTCCATCGGGTGGGTCAGGATAGGGCCGACCGATGCCGGAACGCTTCTACCTCGCTGTCGACCGCCCACCGGCCGACGGTGGGCGCGCCCCCGGGAGGGTGATGACGATGGCCGACCCGTCCGATCGAGTGGGCCGGCCGTCTGCCCTCCGGGCCGGGGCGCCCCGCCGGCGGGTCGCGGCCCGGCAGCGGAGGCCCTACCGTTGCCGGTCAGGGAGCATCAGGGAGTCCCTGGCCCACCGCCACCGGTTGCCCGGTGATGGGGTACCCCACCAAGGGGCTCCCCATCGGAACGCGTTCCCATGGGGTCCCCAAGTCAGTTTCGTGGGGCCCCCCCGGCGGCCCCGGCCTCGCCGGCGGGCGCGGGGAACCCTATCGGACGAGTCCCGTGGGGACCCCGGGCGGTGCCCGGTTCGTGTCCATCGCCTCGCGCCCAGCACGGCTGGGCCGTGGCTCCACCGGCCCCTCTGCCACCGGGGGCGAGCTTCGAGCACGAACGATGGCCGAGGACGGCGTTCCAACCAATGCCCCAACGGTAGCTGCGATCGCTGTTCACCATCGCCCCTCATCGCTCCCTGAGCGAGCACCTCTTCACCACCCCCGGGGCGGCACCCAGGCATCCGGGGACCGTTCCCGCAGGGGCCGGCGCCAGTGAAGGGGTTCGGCCAGCTGCTCCGTCGTCACCGGCGAGCCGCGGGCCTGACCCAGGAGGAGCTCGCGGAACGCTCCGGCCTGAGCGTGGAGGCGATCGGCCTGCTGGAGCGCGGACGGCGCACTGCCCCCCTGCGCCGACACCGTCTCGGTGCTGGCCGACGCCCTGGGCCTGAGCCGGTCGGAACGCGCCGAGCTGGCGGCGGCCGCCCGCCGGGTCGCTCCCTCCCGGGGGAGCGTCGGCCGGAGTACGCTGCCGCTGCCGCCCACCCCCCTGGTGGGCCGCGAGCGGGAACTCGCTGACGCCCTCGCCGCCGTCCGCGACCGCGGGGCCCGGCTGCTGACCCTGGTCGGGCCGGGCGGCTCGGGCAAGACCCGTCTCGCCCTGGCCCTGGCCGAGGAGCTGACCGGCGAGCACCGGCCGGTGGTCTTCGTGGACCTGGCCCCGGTGGCGGACCCGGATCTGGTCGCCAGCGCCATCCAGGAGGCGTTGCGCGTCAACGACGTGCCCGGGCGCTCGACCGAGCAGCGCCTGGTCGAGCACCTCGCCGGCCGCCGGGCGCTCTTGGTGCTGGACAACCTCGAGCACCTCCTGCCCACCGCCCCCCTGGTGGCCACCCTGCTCGCCCGCTGCCCCGAGCTCCGCCTCCTGGTCACCAGCCGGGTCCCGCTCCGGGTCCAGGGGGAGCAGGTAGGCCCGTGCCGCCGCTGCCGGTGCCGGAGCCGGGCCAGGAGACAGGGAGCGCTCAGGTGGCCGGCAGACCCGCCGTGGCCCTGCTCCTCCAGCGGGCGGCGGCCGCGGCCGAGCGGGCCTGGGGTGGAGGAGGCCGTATGTCCGTCGAGGAGGCCATCGGCTGCGCCCGGCAGGCGTTGACCGCCGGTCGACCGCGCCCAGGTGGAGGGGAACCTTGACCTCTCTCTGGGCGCCCCGGGTCACCTGGCGGGCCTCCGAGCCGAGGATGGCGGCCCCACCTCGTCGCCTCCGCGCCCGGGCGGCGGGGGCGGGAGCGCGACGCCCAGCACGCCCTCGGGCGAGCGGCCCCGGGGTCCGGGGCATCCGGGAAGCACGTGCCTGGCCGCGGCTTGGGCAGCCGATGCCGAGGTCCTGACCCTGCGCGATCTCGATCACATCCAGATCGAGCTGGTCGGAGAGGCGAACGACGAGGGCTGGGTGCCCTGGACGGATGGCCCGGTTCCGCGCGCCACGCCATCCGCCGCGTCCGCTCGGTGACTCCCAGGGTCCGACCGGCACGTCGCCTGGCGGTCAGCTAATGGCCATCACCAGAGAGCATGGAAGCAAGCCCTGCTCGACGCTCGACGGCCGGTAACATCAGTGATCGATCGCAAGGACTTCCACTCCATCTACTTCCGCGAGTCCGGAGGCGTGCTCCTCGAGACCGCTGCCGCTGGTCCTGGCTTTACCGTGGATGAACCAGCAGATGCGTCCGGGTCGGCTCCAAAGTTACCACCCCAGCAGGAGGCATGACGGCAAGAGCTCGGTCTTCTGCTGCGCCGATCTCCGTGGCCACCACCAAGCTCTAGTAAGTCCCGGCAGGATGTCCAGGCCTTGACGAGGTAGCGCACCGTTGTCAGAGGTCAGGGGCGATTGCCTCGGTCAACCGGCGCCCGCCGCCAGGTCACCAGCATCGCCATCACTCAGATCCACTCGTCCCACGAACGCGCTACCGTCGACCGTGCGATCGTCAGACGGTCCCGGGCGGCAGCGAGCACACCAGCGGCGACCAGCAGAAGAATCGCGATCACCCCGAACACGATGTAGATCTGAACCGATTGGAGGATCAGGAAGAGAGCACGCAAGGCACCGAAGGCGAGGCCTACCCCGCCAGCGAGTACCAGCGTGCGGCTTCGAGTGGCGATTCCTACCAGTAATGCCAGAACTGCCTCGACCACCAATAGTGTTGTGTAGGCCGCGGCTGCCTTCTCAGCGATCGACTGAAGTGCACTGGCACCCATTAGCGCCAACGAGCCTGCGATGATCGCTGCGCGGCAGAGGCTGAGGCTCGCCGGCCGGCGTCCATCTTGGGCCGCGATCAAGCCCACGGCAATGAGAACCACGCCGGGCAGGGCGACAGTCACCTGGATGTTGTCGATCCCCAGATAACGGGAGATCCAAAAGCTCCCCAGCGATGCTATGACCGGCGTTAGGTATTCGAGCAGCGGCCAGTTGTAGCGCATGCCGTACAGAAGTGTTAGGCCGGCCGTCCCGATCAAGGGCACAAGTGCAGCGACTGACCCAAAGCTCGACTTCTGCCAGAAATCAGGAACGACGAAACTGGATGCGGCAGTCAACCCAACGATCGCAAGCGCGCCGTACCGATGGGCGCGCGCCAAGCCTGACCGTCCCCACCCGCTGTAGGTACCATAGATCAGCGCGGCGATTGCAGTCATCGCCAGCGGGTACCAATACGGTGCCAAGGTCAGCGCCCCGAGTATCAAGAGCACGGCAGTGGCCGTCGCGAGTAAGGCAGCCAGCACACCCAGCCACCAGCGCTCGAGCGCTGCCGCAATGTAGGCCACACCGGCATACACCAGCAGCGTACATCCACCAAGGCTGAGGTCATTCTGGCCGACGGCACTGGCCGCGACTCCAATAGCCAAGATCCCGCCGAACAGGTAGACGGGCCACTGCCAGCGACGACGGCGAACCAGCCTCATGATCAATCCGATCAGGCCGTACACGACCGGCAAAGGGCTGTAGGTGAGGATCAACGTGTCCACCGTTGCTTGGCGCGGTGGTGGCAGCAACTTGGCGAGCCAGAACCAGTCGATGCTAAAGATGCCGGCCGTCAGCAGCAACCATGCGGGCTGATCCTGCTCCATGGCCAAGAACAGTCCGACGCCAGCCGCGGCCAACAACACCATCGCTTGCAGAGCGTCCGGACTTGCGCTCAGGAGCGCAGGAAACGCAGCTTGTGCCGCGGCTCCGATGCGAACAAACGCACGCAACCGGCGATCCGGCGTCCAGCGCGAACCGAACGCATACGCCCACGCGAGCACAGCAAGCCCGACTACATATCCGCTCTGTCCGAATCCCAAAGGCTCGTTGGCAGCCAGAACTGTCGCACTGAATCCGATCCAAACGGCCCCGAGCATCCAGCTCCGACGGGATAGCCAACAGTACAACCAATAGGCCGCAGTCAGCAAAGCGAGAGTGGTCACCAGCTCGTAGCTCGGGCGTGACGCGGTTTGGGTCGATTGCCCCGTTGCCTCAGAGATTGCCTGCCCAAGGGACCAGACCAGGGCCAGGATCGCCGCTGCATGGATGAACGGTTCAGCGAGCCTGGTGAAGGGAGCCAGAAGGCGGGGCGAACCCATCGGCGGAAAGGCAACCCCGATGTACGCGAACATCAGCGCCGTGAGCCACGCGCCCATCCAAGTGCCAGCGTGAGCAGACTCCAAGATACCCAGCCAACCCGCCGGCAGCGCGACCATGCTCAATGCGGCGTACCCTCTCGATCCGAGCCGTACCCCGAGAACCGCGTAGAGGATCGAGCAGCCCAGTCCACCGATCCCTAGGGCCAGCTCCCTAGAAATCCCTCGGCCCTCGAGGCTGAGGAAGGTCCACGCGGCGACAACCGTGAGTGGCACCATCAGCGCGAAGATGGCCAAATAGGTCTGTCCCACTGGGCGTAGTCTTGGGCGGCCCAGACACAGATAGCCAGCGGCGCCGAAGACCAGGTTGAGGATGAGTACACCGGTGAACCGGACTGGACCGCCCAGCCCGATCGAACCGTAGACCTCGAAGAGCAGCGTAGCGACGATGAGCAGGAACGCTCCCGCTATCGAGATCGTGAGGATCGAGTTGTCGGCGAAAAGCTCCCAGACCGATGGACTCGGTGGCTTTGGCACAGCCGGTTGCGCGACTCGGTTAGCGGCGGCTGGAGGCGACCCTGCGACGGCCTTGTAGATCTCCCGCAATGCTCTCAGCCGTGCTTGGAACAGGCGGCTGATCTGGGCCAGGCCGGCCTCCGTGAGATCCCCAGTTGGCCGCACCGTCCCTAGCTCCACTGCCACGCGCTCGAGTGTCTGAAGCTCATCCCAGAGCAAGCGAATCTCATCAGGCGGCACGGGCGCGCCGACGCTAACTCGGGCCGCAACCACGGCCGCGTTGGGGCTTAGACCTTGATCGAGGGCCTTTGCCGCTGCATCCACCGCCACCGCCCGCTTGTCCCGGTACGCCCCCAGTTCCCGCTCCACCCACTCCTGCCACGCAGCCCATCCGCTGGCTGCGGGTTGCGCGTCCGGGCGATCCGTGACCTCGCTCATCTCTCAGTTGCCGCTGCTGCCCTCGACTCGGCGGCCAGCATGCGTCGCAAGACCTTGCGGCAGGGCAACTGATACACGTTTGTAGCTACCGATCACCAGCGAACCGAGCCAGCCATCATGGCTTCCATGTAGAAGCAGCCCTCGACCATCCGCCCTCCGTGCAGCGCCTCGAAACGGGTCGTGTCGCATGGTCCTATGGCAAGCAATCGGTTGTCAAGGCAGCTGGCGCGATGCCTTCGGCGGGTGATCGGTCGGTCGCGTCGTAGGGGGCCGGGCCTCGGGGGACGCAGCGGTCGGCCCCGCCGGGGCCGAGAGCGTCCTCGCTGCGCCCGGTCTCACCCGGCTCGCCTCGTGCGTGACGGGGCCAGTCCGAAGCTCGGGAACCGGAGTGGCGATCGGCGGTGGGCACCGCGTGCCCCCGCCGTGGGGGTGGGGGCGACGGCCAGGTGGCGGTCCTCGGGTTGGCCGGGCGCCGTTCACCGGTCGTGCCGGGCAGCGGCCTCCTCCCGAGCGCTGCCGGCGGCCGCGATCGGCCGGTGGCCGCCGAGGAGGAGGGCGATGCCGAGGCCCGGCCGTCCGGACCTGCCCGAACCTCGACCCGGCCAGCCGGAGACCATCGCGGCGGCACGCCTCGTGGTCGAAGCGCAACCGGTCGATGTGCACCACCGGTCCTCGGCCGGCGACGAGGAGCGGACCAGGATGGCCGGTTTCCCGGTCGTGGCGGGTGGGATGCCGGTTCACGAGCGGTCGCAGCAGTCGACGTGCCCGCAGGACTGGCACACCCGCAGGTGAACCCATCCGTCGCCCGTCTGTGGGCATTCGTGGTCGCGGGGCGCGACGCCGGTGACGGCGTCCAGGCAACAGGGGCCAGTTGCGACCTCCTGCCGGAATGCCCGGTCGCCCGGCGAGATCGATGCCCGTGACGTGCAGGCCGCGGCGGGCGCGCCGGGACCTCGGGCGGAGGCTCCTCACGCCATCTCACGTTCGAGGCTGGCGCGATCCCAGCCGCCGAGGACCGCGGCTGCCTCGTAGCTGCTCTGGAGGAAGCTCAGGAGCGTCTCATCGGGGTCCTCGGACCGGCGCACCAGGCGGTAGGGCAGGAGGAACTCGCCCAGGGCGGGGTCGTAACCGGCACCTGGAGGCTGGACCGGCCAGTCCCGAAATCCGGGGGGCTCCGGATACGCGTAGGCGTAGAAGCTGCCTTCCTCCGCCCCGCCCGGCCAGTAGCCGCTGCTGCTCAGCTCGTGGCTGTAGGCCTCGCGCATCACCCAGTCGGCGCAGTTGGGAACACCACCCGGATGCCGGGGAGCGCGCCGGCCCGAGAACCGGGTCACGGCCAGGTCGAAGGCACCCCAGAAGAAGTGCACGGGGCTGGCCTTGCCCAGGAAGCGAGCCCGGAACCGGCTCAGCACCCGATGGGCGTGCACCAGGGACACCCAGAATCGGCGGACGTACTCGGGATCGTAGCTGGCGTGCCGTTCGTCGGCAGGGAAGGGGATGGCTTCGGGCACCTCCACCGGTCGGGGCAGGAGGTCCACCTGAACGGCCAGCTCGGCGAGACGGCCCATGACCTCGGCGTAGAAGTCGGCGACCGACCTCGGCTCGAGCCGAACCTGACGCTCTCCGCCGTCGGTCGTACGGATGTTGAGGAGGTGACGGTCGAAGTCGAAGGTCAACTCCAGGCCCCGCCTTCCGACCGGCATCAGCGAAGTGGTGAGGCCGCGGGCGGTCACGTAGAGCGGCACCTGCCACCAGTGGTTGGTCATGGGCATGAGGGCCAGACGCACCTTTCCCACCACCTGCGTCCACATGTGCAGGGTGTCGCGAGTCTCCTGCCAGCGAGCCACCTCGAGCTCCGGCCAGGCCTCGCCGCCGGGAGCGTTCACGAAAGCCGTGCGAGCCGGGAACGGGACGGGCATCCCGCACCCACCGGCGGTGGCCCTGGGTCTCCGAAAACCCCGGAGGTGGGCCGGGAGCGGCGGAGCCCGGCCGAGACGTCCTCCGGCGCGGTGCCCTGCGACCGTCGGTTCCGCCCGTCCGGGCAGCGTGCCGTCCTCATCGTCCCGGTCGGCCCGAGTGGTCCAGGTGCCATGGCTCTCTGTGCCCGCGCGGCCGAGCCTACGCCCGGGGAGGAGGAGAGCGCAAACCGACCCCTTCCTGGAGCCCGTGCGATGTCGGGGCGGAGGTGGGGCGGGCTCCGGAACCGTGGGCTCGGACAGGGCATCCGTGCCCGAGGAACGCCTGGCCCGCGAGTCGCGGCCCGCCGGGCACCGCGCAGGTGGCACCTCGCCCGTCGGTCGGGACCTCCGAGCCGACCGGACGGCGGTCGTCGACCGGTGGAGGCCATCGGTCCCATCCCCTCGTCGCCAGGGTCGTCGGCGCACCTGGGAGGAGCACCCGGCCCAGCCGGATCCCGGTCCATCGGGCGTGCACGACCCGCTCCCGCGCGCTGACCTTCACGGCGGTCACGTTCCGCGCCTGACCCGGCCCGGCGCTCCTCGGCCGGTCTCACCTCCAGCTCCACGGCGTCGGCTCCTGGTCCTCGTGGCTCGTCAACCCGTACCTCGCCGAACGCCTGATCAGGCGCTCCGGTGAGCGCGCCCGCGTGAGTCTTCCGCTCGGCGGCTGACCGAATGGCCTCGGGTTTTGACGCTGCGGCCGGACGGACCCGGCTTCGACACCAGGCGCCAACCATGGCAAGGCACGCCATCGCGAGGTCGGTGGCCGGCTTGGCGGAGCCGCTTCGCTTCCGGAAGCGCCGGGCCGCCGCGGCCGCCGCGCGGCTCCCCCACGGGCGGTCGGGGGATGGGAGTCCCCGGAGGGGCGGGGGCCGGCGACCGCCGCTTTCGAGTGGCGGGAGCGTGGACGAGGTTGGCCGGATCGCGGGCGTGGCCGAATCGCGAGCACGGGACCGGGGAGACCGACCGGCTCAGCCGAACCGGCCGCAGTGGTAGCCCCGGCGGGATTCGAACCCGCGATCTCAGCCTTGAGAGGGCTGCGTCCTAGTCCACTAGACGACGGGGCCAGATGCGGGCACCGCCCAGCGGTGCCGCCCGGCTCCCTATCATAACCGGCCCACCCGCCGTCCAGTGCGGCCGGTACCGCCGCCCCATCCCATCGGGTGGCGTCGGCATCGACCGCGGCACGTCCTTGCGCGTGCGGCTAAGATCAGCCGCGGTGGTGGGGTTGTGATCCGGACACGCACGCGTCGCCGGCGGCTGCGCCGTTCGCGGCACCGGATGGGATGGCGCGGCATGGTGGCGATCGTCCTGGTCGGGCTCGTGGTCTCGTGCCTGGGCGGGGCCCTGGCCTACTTCGCGCCCGCCCTCGCCCTGGCCTACCGCGCCACCGGCCGGACCGCCGCCGTGTCCCTGCCCCACCCCGCCGGCCGCGCGTCCTCGGCGGCGACCGCGACCACGGTCGGTGACCGGGCCTTCACCGTCCTGCTGCTCGGCTCCGACGACGACCAGAAGTTCGCCAACGCCAACGGCAGCAAGACCATCGTCACCCAGTCCATGATCCTGGTCCGCGTCGACCCCGTGACCAGGCGCGCGGTCATGCTCTCGATCCCGCGCGACCTGTGGATCCAGCTGCCCAACGGGGCCTACGGGAAAGCGGACCAGGCGAGCGAGTTCGGCGGGCCGCCAGGAGCGACGGCGGCCGTGGAGCAGGCCTTCGACATCAAGATCGACGCCTGGGTGTGGGTCGGTCTCACCGGCCTGATCAGGCTCATCGACTACATGGGTGGGGTGGACGTGGTCACCTCCCAGCCGGTCATGGACGACTACTACCCGGCCGACGTCGACAGCAAGGACCCGTACGCGTACGAGCGGGTGGCCGTCCTCCCGGGTCCCCAGCACCTGAACGGCCACGATGCGCTGCAGTACGTCCGCTCCCGCCACGGGGACCTGCAGGGCGACTTCGGCCGCTCCGAGCGCCAGCAGCAGGTCCTGATGGCCCTGAAGGCGAAGGCCAGGTACATCAAGCCCGAGGACCTCCCCAACCTGGCCTCGACCTTCAACGGCGAGCTCCAGACCAGCATGTCGCTGACCCAGATCCGTGGCCTCCTGCCCCTGGCCCAGGCCTTCGACAACCCGGACCAGATCCAGCATCTCGTCCTGCTCCCCCCCTACACGACCTCGCGGACGATCGACGGCCAGGACGCCCTGGTCGGGAACTGGAGCCTGATCCTGCCGCTCGTCCACCAGTACTTCGGCTACGCATGACCCGGCGCCTCTCGGCGGGCAGGATCGCGATCCTCGTCGTCCTCCTCCTGGCCGACGCCTTGACCGGCTTCGAGGTCTATCGGTACCTGGGCGCCCACACCGCGGCCAGGCTCTTCCAGCCCCAGAAGCCCACCGACCCGGGCCAGCAGCACCACTCCGGTCCCATCGCCGAACTCCCCGGCACGCTCTACCTGGCCTCGGAGGGGGCCATCTACCGGCTGCGCCACGGGGACTTCGGCCTGGTGCTCCCCGCCGGGGGCTGGACCCAGCCCGCGGTCACCCCGGACGGGAGATCGCTGATCGTGGTCAAGCGGCAGTTCGCCTTCTCCGATCTCTACCTGGTGAGCAGCGGTGGCCAGATCCAGGCCCAGCTCACCAACGACGCCTCGAAGCGCTACGAGTTCAACGACTGGGCCTTCTATCCCCGGGTGACGCCGGACGGCGGCACCCTGTTCTTCGACTGGGACCGGCCCAAGGACCTCCAGGCCACCTACAACGTCACCCTCAAGGTCTGGTCGATGCCGCTCGGGAACCCGAACGCCCCCCGCCGCTGGACCACGCCGGTGGCCTACACCGGCGGCGACGTACAACCCCTCCCCCTCTCCCCCACCGAGCTCATCTACACCCGCTACTTCCGTGATCAGCAGGGCAACGTGCACTCCGAGCTGTGGCTCACCTCCCGGCCCGACCTCACCGGCCTCCTCCCCGGCCACGCGCTGACCGCCCCCGAGGACGACTGCAGCCAGGCCGCCCTCTCCCCGGACGGGAAGCGATTGGCGATGATCTGCACCCACGGCGGCCAGACCACGAGCCTGGAGGTGGCGAGCTTCGACGGAACCGCCCTGGGGCCACCGCTGACCCTGGTCGGCACCATGCAGGCGGCGGAGCCCGCCTGGGCTCCGGACGGCAGCGGGCTCGTCTTCCTCGCTCCCGGCAACCTGGCCGGCGACTTTCAGCTCTTCTGGGTCCGGGTGCCGGTCGGGCCGCCTTCGGGGGCCACGACGCCGTCGGGCCCCGCCCGGGCACGCCCCGGGCCCTCCCCCTCCCCTCCACCCGCGCCCGTCCAGCTCACCACCAACCTGGACTTCGACGCCACCTCGCCCATCGCCTGGCACGCCTGAGCGCGCGGGCCCCCCACGATCCGGGGTTCCCGGGCCAGAGGTGCCGGCCGCCGTGACCGCGCCGCCCGACATGCCCACGGTCTCGCGCTGAGGGGCGCGGGCGCCCGTGGCTCGCGGTCATGGTCACCCCGATCGGGGGAGGCGAAGGGACGCAGCAAGGGTTGACACACGTGTAAGTGCTCAGTAGATTGACATCGATGTCAACCCAATCCCCCGGGGGCACGTCAGAAGGAGATCGAAAGTGCACCGCCATCTCAGCCCTCCGTCCGCGGTCCAGCCCTGGAGCGTCGCCGAGCGCCGCCCCTGGCGCACCCTGGTCCTGCTCGCCGTCGCCCAGTTCATGGTCGTGGTGGACATGACGGTGGTGAACGTCGCCCTGCCCTCCATCGGGGCGGGCTTGCGCTTCTCGACCGCGACCGACCTGCAGTGGGTGGTGACCATGTACGTGCTCTTCAGCGGCGGCCTGCAGCTGCTCGGGGGCCGGGCCGCCGACCTGCTCGGGCGCCGTCGCACGTTCCTGCTCGGGCTCTCCGTGTTCACGGCCGCCTCCTTGAGCAGCGGGATGGCGCCCAACCCCCTCTGGCTCATCGTCTCACGTGCGGCACAGGGCCTCGGGGCCGCGCTGCTGTCCCCGGCCGTCCTCTCCGTCGTCACCACCCTCTATGCCGGCTCGCAGCGGGCGGCGGCGCTGGGCGCGTGGGGAGCGATCGGCGGCGCCGGCGCGGCGGCGGGCCTGCTCCTCGGCGGCCTGCTCACCACCTGGCTGGGCTGGCCCTGGGTCTTCTTCATCAACGTCCCGGTCGGCGTCGCCGCCCTGCTGCTGACCCCGAGACTGGTGCCGGCGCTCCCCCACAGGGCAGAGCGAGGAGGCGGCCTCGACCTCGCCGGCGCCCTCGCCGCGGTGGGCCTCCCGGTCCTGGTCGTCTTCGCCGTCACCTCCGCCCCTACCCGAGGCTGGGCCTCGCCGCAGGTGCTGATCCCGTTGCTGGCGGCGGCCGGCCTGGGCTTCGGCTTCGCCCACCTGGAGCGGCAGGTCCCGCGTCCGCTCATCCCGCCGGCCGTCTGGCGGGTGCGTTCGCTGGTGTCCGGGACGGCGATGATGCTGGGGGCGACCGGCGTCCTGGCCGGAATCCTGTTCCTCACCTCGATCTACCTCCAGCGGGCGCTGGGGGCATCGCCGCTCGAGGCGGGGCTGATCTTCCTGCCCTTCGCCCTGGCCGTGGCCCTGGCGGCGCACCTGGGCGGACACCTCCTCGCCCACCTGGGAACGCGGCTCACGGTGGTAGCCGGCCTCCTGATCGCGGCCGGCGGGCTGGCGCTGATGGCCGGGCTCCCAGTCCGGACGGCCTCGGCCGGCGCTGTCCTCCCCGGCCTCGTCGTCCTCGGGCTCGGGCTGGGCCTGGCCTTCCTGGGTACCTCGGTGGCGGCCATGGCCGACGTCGGCGAGCACACCGCCGGGCTCGCCTCCGGCTTGATGACCACCGGCCACGAGATCGGGGCGGCCCTGGGCGTGGCCGTGCTCTCCGGGGTGGCGACCGCGAGCGCGGGCGGGTCCGGCCTGGGCACCACCTTCGCCGCCGCCTACCGGGCCGGCTCCATCGCCGCCGCTGCGCCGCCGTCCTCCTGGCCCTGGTCGCCCTGCTCCCCATGCCCTCGGTCAGGTCCGGCCGCGGCGGGGTGAGGCTGCACTGACCCGGCCCACCCCGGCTCGGTCGGCGTTCCATGATCTGAAGCCATGGCCGAACGCGCTGACCCGACCCGACCATCCGGCGACCATCGCCGGGCCATCGCCGAGCGCAACCTGGAGGCGATCTGCGACGCCGCCGAACGGCTGCTGGAGCAGGGGGCCGAGCCCACCATCGCCGCCGTGGCCACCGAGTCCGGCCTGTCCCGCGTCACCGTCTACGCCCACTTCCGGACCCGGCAGGAGCTGCTGGAGGCGGTCGCTGGCCGTGCGGTCGGGCGCTGCCTGGCCGCCTTCGAGGCAGCGAAGCCGGAGGAGCGGGACCCGGTGGAGGCCCTCGAGCACCTCACCCACGTCGGCTGGCAGGTGCTCGATCGGGCCTCGGCGGTGGTTCGGGCCACGGGCCGCCAGTTGCCCTCGCAGCGGCGTCGCCGCCTCCACGAACCGGTCCTGGCCCCGATCCACGGGCTGATCCGACGCGGGCAGGGTCAGGGGGCGTTCCGGCGGGACGTGCCCTCGGAATGGCTCCTGGCCTGCTTCTACGCCCTCGTCCACGCCGCCGCCGACGAGGTCCACGCCGGCCGCCTCGCCCCCGAGGTCGCCGGCCGGCTGCTGCTCGTCACCGTGCGCGACCTGTTCCGGGGCAGTCCCTCGACCCGGGCTCGGCGGGGGCGGTCGGGGGCCGGTCCACCGGCCCCGGCTCAGGGGCCGGACAGGTAGTCCACCACCATGTCCCCCACCATCTTCCGGTAGCGCTCGCGCAGGCGGGGGTCGACCAGGTCGCGCCCGAAGAGCACGCCAAAGGTGTGGCGGTTGGCCATGCGGAAGAAGCAGAAGGCGCTGATCATCAGATGCACATCGACCGCGTCCACCTCGCGGCGGAAGACGCCCATCTCCCTGCCCCGCTCCAGGATCCTGGCGATGACCTGGACCGCGGGCGTGTTCAGCCGGGCCAGCGAAGGCGACCTGCGCAGGTGGCGGGCGTAGTGGATGTTCTCCTCGCTGACCAGGCGGATGAAGTCGGGATGCGCCTCGTGGTGGTCGAAGGTCAGCTCGGCCAGGCGACGGATCGCCTCCCGGGGCTCCAGGTGCTCGACCTCCAGCCGCTGCTCCTCGGCGCGGATACGCGCGTAGGCGCGTTCCAGGACGGCCGTCCACAAGCCCTCCTTGTTGCCGAAGTAGTAGTAGATCATCCGCTTGGTGGTCCGCGTCCGAGCCGCGATCTCGTCCACCCGCCCGCCCGAGTAGCCGCGTTCGGCGAACTCGCGCGTGGCCACGTCGAGGATGTCGAGCCGGGTCCGCTGGGGGTCGCGCTGCCGTTCGCCGACGGCCTGGGGAAAGGACCGCCGGCTCGGCGCCCGCTGGCGCGACGACGGCGACGCGCCGGTGGCGCCGTCCGCTTCCTCCGACGTGCTCTGCTCCGCCATTTGACAGCAGGTTACTCCCTCGTTTTTCGGTTTCCGCTCCGCTCCACGCGGCCGTCGCCCGAGCGCCCGGTCCGGGGCCGGTCATCGCCCGGTGCGCCGGCTCACATCCCCAGGTAGACCCGCCTCACCCCGGGGTCGTCGCGCAGCTCCGACGACGGCCCCTCCCTGACCAGCCGGCCGTTCTCCAGCACCACGCAGCGGTCGGTCAGGCCGAAGGTCAGCCGGGCGTTCTGCTCCACCAGGAGCATGCTCACGCCCTCCCGGCGAAGGCGGCGCAGGACCTCGGCGATGTCGTCGATCAGCACTGGGGCCAGCCCCATGGAGGGCTCGTCCAGGACCAGCAGCCGGGGTGCGCTCATCAAGGCCCGTCCGATGGCCAGCATCTGCTGCTGCCCCCCGCTCAGGGCTCCGGCCAGGGTCCGATCGAAGCGCCGGAGCCCCGGGAACAGCTCGTAAACCCGCTCCACCTGCTCCCCGAGGCCCCGCCAGGAGCGGCGGTAGGCCCCCATGAGCAGGTTCTTGCGCACCGTGAGTCCGGGAAAGATCCGCCGCCCCTCGGGCACGTAGGCGATGCCGAGGGTGACGATCCGGTGCGGCGGCAGGGAGCACAGCGAAACCCCCTGGAAGGTCATGGCGTCGGCCCGGGCCTCGACCAGGCCGAAGAGCGCCTTCAAGGTCGAGCTCTTGCCGGCCCCGTTGGCCCCGATGACGCCCAGGCTGCCCCCCTCGGGGATGGAGAAGCTGACCCCCCGAACCGCCGTCACCTGGCCGTAGCTCACGCGGAGGTTCTCGACCACCAGGCCGGCGGCGCTCACGGCCGAGCCGCCTCCCGGTCCCTGGCCTCGCGGCCGAGGTAGGCCTCGATCACCCGGGCGTCGCCGGCCACCTCGGCCGGTGTCCCCGAGGCGATCACCCGGCCGTGGGCGAGCACGGTCAGGCGCTCGCAGAGGCTCATCACCAGGCCCATGTTGTGCTCGATCACGACCACGGTCACCCCGGCCTCCCGGATCCGACGCACGACCGCCTTCAGCTCCTCCTGCTCGGCCGCGTTGAGGCCAGCGGCGGGCTCGTCGAGCAGGAGCAGGCTGGGCCGGCCGGCGAGGGCGCGGGCGATCTCGACCTGCCGCTGGCGGCCGTAGGGAAGGCTCGCCGCCGGCTCGTCGGCAACCTCCTCGAGCCGGAACTCGGCCAGGAGCCCGAGTGCCCGTTCTCGCCGCCGGCGCTCCCGCGCCAGCACCGTCCAGGGCGCGACCAGGTAGCGCAGATGGGCCCGGGCCGGGTCCCGGTCGAGCGCCACCATCACGTTCTCCAGCACGGTCAGGCGGTGGAAGAGGCGGAGGTTCTGGAAGGTCCGGGCCACGCCCAGCCGCGACATCTGATAGGCGCGCCGGCCGGTGACGTCGCGACCGTGGAGCCGGACCCGTCCTCCGCCGGGACGGTCGACGCCGGAGATGACGTTGAAGAGCGTGGTCTTGCCCGAGCCGTTGGGGCCGATGATGCCGTGGATCTCGCCCACCGGCACTTCCAGCGAGACCTGGCTCAACGCGGTCAGACCCCGGAAGCGCTTGCTCACCTCCTCCACCCTGAGCGCGACCGCGCTCGCGGGAGTGGGGAACGGCGTCGGGGGGTCCGGCGCCGCCGGGACCGCGCTCCCCCGGGACGGAACCGGGATGGGGAGCGAGGGCCACGGCCAGGCCAGGCGGCGGCGCGCCGCCGCGGCCAGCCCGGCCAGGCCGCGGGGCGCGAACACCACCGTGGCCACGATCAGGGCGCCGTAGGCCAGTTGCTGGTAGGTCTCGAGACCGGCGAGCAGGTTGCGGGCGGCGATCAGGAGGGCCGCCCCCACCGCCGCCCCCCAGATGCTGTCCTGACCGCCGATGATGACCATGGCCAGGAGCAGGAACATGGTGTCGAGGCCGAAGGTGTCCGGGCTCACGTAGCGCACCAGGTGGGCGTAGAGCACACCGGCGACGCCGGCGAAGAGGCCCCCGAGCAGGAAGGCCAGCAGCCGGTAGTAGGGGATCTCGATGCCGGAGGCGGCGGCGGCCACGGTGTCGTCCCGCATGGCCTTGAGGCGTCGTCCCAGGGTGGTGCCGGCGATGAGCCGGGCCAGGGCGACCAGGACCACGAGCACGGCCAGGACCAGGTAGTAGTCGTTGTAGTCGTCGGTCAGGTCGACGCCGGGGAAGGGCAGGGGCGGGATCTTGCTGATCCCGGAGGCCCCGCCGGTGAAGCCGGCGTTGGTGAGCAGGTTGGCGACGGCCACGGCCAGCCCCAGGCTGACGATGCCCAGGTAGTGGGACTGCACCCGCAGCGCGGGCAGGCCCACGACCAGGGCCATGAGGCAGGTGGCCAGGACCGCGACCGGGGCGGCGAGCCAGGGGTTCCAGCCGTAGGCCGTGGTCAGGATGGCCGAGGCGTAGGCCCCGGTGCCGAAGAAGGCCGCCTGGGCCAGGTTGACCTGTCCACCGAAGCCCATGACCAGGCTGAGGCCGATGGCCACGATGACGAAGAGCAGGATCAGCACCGCCACGTGGGCCGTGTACAGGTCCAGGAACACGGGCAGGACCAGCAGCGCCAGCAGCAGGAGCGGCGCGCCCGGGCCGACACGGGCCACCCGCATCAGGCTCGGTCCACGGTTCGCTCGCCGAAGATGCCGGTCTGGCGGACGCTCATCGCGAGCGCGAAGACGACGAAGGTGATGAGATCGCTATAGGCGGAGAGCGGTCCCGAGGAGAAGGCCTCGATGAGCCCGAAGACCAGCCCGCCCACGATCGCGCCCGGGATGCTCCCGAAGCCACCCAGGATGGCGGCGGCGAACCCCTTGATCCCGATCGAGGCGCCCATGCCCGGGCTCACGTAGAGCAGGGGGCCGACCAGGGCGCCGGCGACCGCGGCCATACCCGAGCCGATGGCGAAGGCGAGGGCGTTGGAGGCGGCGACGTCGACCCCCATGGCGGTGGCCGCGATCCGGTCCATGGCCACGGCCTGCATCGCCGTCCCCAGCTTGGTTCGGTCGAGGAACCAGAAGAGGAGGGCGGTGACCACCGCCGCCACCGCCAGGATCAGTAGCTGATAGGTGGTCACGACCAGGCCGCCGACGCGCAGGGGCAGGTTCGGGATCGGGGTCGGCACCGCGGTGCCGAACGAGCCCCAGATCAGGATGGCGACGCTCTCCAGGACGATGCCGAAGCCGATGGTGCCGATCAGCATCAGGTTCAGGTCGCGGCTCTCCAGGGGTCGCAGGACGCGCTCCATGGCCACCCCCAGGGCCCCGGTGACGAGGATCGCCGCCAGCAGCGAGAGGCCGAAGGGCAGCCGCGCGCCCAGGAAAAAGGTGACGGTCACGTAGGCACCGATCATGACCACGTCGGCGTGGGCGAAGTTGACCAGGCCCATGGTCCGGTAGACGATCGAGAAGCCCATGGCCACCAGGGCGTAGACGGCGCCGGTGCTGAGGCCGCCGATGGCGGTCTGCAGGACCCAGGTCATCCGGTCTCACCCCTGGGGAGCGCGGGGAGGGCGGCCCCGCCCCCTCCCCGTCGCCCCGAGCCGCTACACCGGCACAACCTTGCCGTCCTTGATCACCCCTACCTGCGTGGCGTGGAGGCCGAGACCCTGCTCGTCGAACTTGAAGTGGCCGAGGAGGCCGTCGTAGTCGATGGAGCGCACGGCGGCGATCAGCCTGGGTCCGCTGAGGTCGGTGGGCGTCCTCCTCATGGCCTGGATGAACACGCTCATCCCGTCGTAGGCCTTGGCCCCGTGCAGCTCCGGCTCCTGTCCGTACGCCTTGCGGTAGGCGGCGGCGAAGGCCCTGGTCTTGGCGTTGGCGTCATTGCTGAGGTAGGGGGAGGTCATGATGGTGCCCTCGGCCACGGCCAGGCCGGCGGTCTGGATGTAGGTGGGGGTGCCCATGGGGGCGCCGCCGGCGAAGGTGGCGGTGATGCCCAGGCTGCGGGCCTGCTTGGCGATCAGACCCGTCTCGACCTCCTCGGCGCCGATGAAGAGCACCCCGGGGTCCGTGGCCCGGATCTCGGTCAGCACCGAGGTGAAGTCGGTCTGGTCCGGCGTCACCACCTTGTCGATGGTCGGCCTGACGCCCAGCCGGGTCAGCTCGGCCAGGAAGGAGTCGTGCTCGCCCTTCCCGTAGGCGTCGTTGTTGGTGATCATGGCGATGGAGGTCAGGTGGCGTTTCTCGACCAGGTAGTCGGCCAGGGTCTGGTCGAACACCGCGCTGGTGGTGCTGTCCAGGAAGATGTACGAGGAACCCTGCTGCAGGATCGCCGGCGCCTGCCCCGAGGTGATCTCCGGGATCCTGGCCGCGGTCAGGATGGGGATCATGGCCAGCGTGACCGTGCTCAGGTCGGAGCCGTAGACCAGCACCGCGTGGTCGCTGACCGCCCGCTTGGCCAGGTCGGTTCCCACCGTGGGCTGCCCCTGATCGTCGAGCCGCTCGAGCTGGATCTTGCGGCCGTCGATGCCGCCCCTGGCGTTGGCCTGGTCGACGGCCAGCTTGACCCCGTTCCAGGCCCAGTTGCCCAGATCCGCGTTCTGACCGCTGAAGGTGCCGATCAGGTCGACCCTGATCGGGGCGTTGGCGCCGCCGCCGGTGCCGGCCAGCTGGCCTCCGCAGCCGGCGACGAGCAGAACGGTGGCCGCCAGGGCGCCGAGTCGCTCGAGCCTGAGCATCCGCTCCTCCTCCTGAAGATCCCCGGGCCGTCCGGGACACCCCGCCGGCCGCCGTGGCCCGGAGGACCCGGGGCACGAACGTCCGGTGATAACGAACGAATCAGTACGTTAATTGGTCCCATCAGCGGCTGTCAACGCCGGCTCCGGCCGCCGGACCGCCGGACCGCCGGAGCCACCCCATGTCACCCGGCCGGTGCCGATGAGCGATACTAACGTACCGGTTCGTGCATATCCATGGATGAAAATCGCTACCTGATCGGCCTGGTCGGCGCCGGCGTCAGCCCCTCGCTCTCGCCCGCCCTGCACGAGCGGGAGGCCGACGCCCAGGGGCTCCGGTACCTCTACCAGCTGCTCGACATCGAGCGGCTGGGGCTCGAGGCGGAGGACGTCGGCGACCTGCTCGCCGCCGCCCGCCTCACCGGCTACCGCGGCCTCAACGTCACCCACCCCTGCAAGCGGGCCGTGGTCCGCCACCTGGACGAGCGGTCGCCGGAGGTGGCCGTCCTGGGCGCGGCCAACACGGTTGTGTTCGAGGCCGGCAGGGCTATCGGTCACAACACGGATCGGTACGGCTTCGAGCAGAGCTTTGCCGCCGGCCTGCCCGATGCGCGCCGGGAACGCGTCCTGCTCCTGGGCGCGGGCGGCGCCGGGGCCGCCGTGGCCCACGCCATGCTGGGGCTGGGGGCAGGCCGGATCGCCGTCCTGGACCTCGAGCCGGATCGCAGCGCGGAGCTGGTGGTGGGCCTGCGGGCGCGCTTCGGCCCGGACCGGGCCGTCACGCTCCGACCCGGAGAGCTGGCGGGGTGGATCGCCCAGGCCGACGGGGTGATCAACGCCACCCCGGTGGGCATGACCTCGTGCCCCGGCCTGCCCCTGCCCGCCGAACTCCTGCGGCCGGACCTCTGGGTCGCCGACATCGTCTACCGGCCGCTGGAGACCGAGCTGCTGGTCGCGGCCCGTCGGGCCGGCTGCCGCACGCTCGATGGAGCGGGCATGGCCCTCTTCCAGGCGGCGGAGTCGTTTCGTCTCTTCACCGGGCGCCGGCCCGACATCGCCCGCATGGCCCGGCACCTGGAGCAGCTCACGGCCGAGGGAGGAGCCCGAACGCGGTGCGAACGTCCATCGCCACCGTCTCGCTGAGCGGCACCCTGGAGGAGAAGCTTCGCGCTGCCGCCGCGGCTGGCTTCGACGGCGTGGAGGTGTTCGAGGACGACCTCGTCGCCTCGCCCCTGTCACCGGAGGAGGTCCGGGCCCTGGCCCGGGAGCTGGGCCTGGGCATCGAGCTCTACCAGCCCCTCCGGGACCTCGAGGCCCTCCCCGCCGAGCGGTTCGAGGACGGGCTGCGCCGGGCCCGGCACACCTTCCGGCTCATGAACCGGCTCGGGGCCCCTACCCTGCTGGTCTGCTCCAACTGCTCGGCCGAGGCGGTGGACGACGACGCCCTGGCCGCCGAGCAGCTGCGCCGGCTGGCCGAGGTCGCCGCCGATCACGGCGTCCGCATCGCCTACGAAGCCCTGGCCTGGGGCCGCCACGTCAACGACGAGCTGCACGCCTGGCGGATCGTGGCCGCCGCCGACCACCCCGGCCTCGGGCTCTGCCTGGACAGCTTCCACGTCTTCTCGCGCGGTCGCGATCCGGGCGCCATCCGGCGCATCCCCGGCGAGAAGATCTTCTTCGTCCAGCTCGCCGACGCCCTCCGCCCGAGCGCCGACGTGCGGGAGTGGGGCCGTCACCACCGCCGCTTCCCCGGCGAGGGCGACTTCGACCTGGCCGCTTTCGTGGTCGCGGTGCTCGCCGCCGGCTACCGCGGCCCGCTCTCCCTGGAGGTTTTCAACGACGTCTTCCGCCAAGCCGATCCCCGACACGTCGCCGTCCACGCCCGACGCTCCCTGCTGGCCCTGGAGGAGCGCCTGAACCTGCGGCCGCTGCCACCCCCGGCCGAGGTCCGCGGCTGGGCCCAGGTGGAGGTGGAGGTCGACGAGCGCACGGCGCCCGCCGCCGCCGCCATGCTCGCGTCGCTGGGCTTCACCCGGGCGGCCCGACACCGCGCCCGGCGGGTCGACCTCTGGCGGCAGGGTGACATCCAGATCCTGCTCCGCGCCGGCCGATCGGGACGCGCCCGCGGGGCCGTCCCCCGGCTGTCGGCGCTCGGCCTGCGCAGCGCCGACCCGGAGCGCACGGCCCGCCGTGCCCGCGCCCTGCTGGCCCCGCCCCGCGCCGGCCCGGAGCCGGAGGCGGTGGAGCTGGTGGCCCCGGACGGGACCTCGGTGCGGCTGTACCCCGCCGACCGGGTCCAACCCTGGCCCGAGGGCTTCCACCCCCTCCCCGGCCCGGACGGGCCGGACGCCGGCCTGGACCACATCGATCACGTCGAGCTCGGCCAGAGGCCGGGGCGCTTCGAGCCGACGCTGTTCTTCTTCCGCTCCGTGCTGGGCCTGGAGATGGAGGCGGGCGAAGAGCTGACCACCCCCGAGGGCCTGATCCGAGGGCGCTCGGTGTCGAGCCCCGCCGGCGAGGCTCGGGTCGCCTTCACCGTGCCCCTGGTGGGAGGCGGCGGCCCGGTCGGCCAGCACGTGGCCTTCGCCTGCTCCGACATCTTCGCCACCGCCCGCCGGCTACGGACGCTGGGGGCTCGCATCCTCCCCATCCCCGACAACTACTACCTGCGCCTGGCCGCCGGGGGCGAGCTGGAGCCCGAGCTGCTCCAGGGCATGCGCGAGCACGGCATCCTGTACGACCGCGACCCGCAGGGAGGGTCGCTCTTCCACCTCTACACCCTCCCCCTGGGACGCCGGCTCTGCTTCGAGGTGCTGCAGCGGGTTGGCGGCTACCGGGGGCTGGGGGCGGCCAACGCCCTGATCCGGTGGACGGCGCAGCGCGCCCCGGCAACCCGGGCCGGGCGATAGCGGCGGTCCCGGCACCGGCCCGTGGCCCCGGGGGCCCGGATCAGGGGGCCGGGCCGTCCCGTCGGGAGGCTCCGGCGCGGTTCGGGCCCGGCCACCGGATCGCGACCTGGAACGGGGCCGGCGCCGGCCACTCCGCCGCCGGCGACCGCGAGGGGACCGGCGCGCCGAACCCGGGGCCGACCTCCAGGGCACGCAGCGCGTCCAGCAGCGCGGTGGCGGCCGCGGCCGGGTCGGCCCGGCCGACCGTGACCCGGAGCGGCGCCGTCCGGTAGGTGGCAAGGCGTCGCAGGTAGAGCTGATGGATCTCGATCATGCTCCTGCCGCGCAGCAGGGGACGGCTCGCGGCCAGCTCGGCGAGCCGCTCGCGCAGCTGGCCCCAGGGCACGTGCAAGTGGACCAGCAGCGAACGCTCACGGAGCAGCAGTCGCGAAGGCGGGCTGAGCAGCGCGCCACCGCCGAGGGCGATCACGGCCGGCCCCCGGGCGGTCAGCTCCGCCACCGCCTCGGCCTCCAGGCGCCGGAACTCCGACTCCTCGCCGGCGGCGAAGAAGCCGTCCACGTCCCGGCCACAGGTCTCCTCCACGTAGCGGTCGGTGTCGTAGAAGGGCCGGTCGAGCAGCTCGGCCAGGCGCCGGCCGAGGGTGGTCTTCCCCACCCCCATGAAGCCGGCCAGGGCGATGGGGCGGCACAGCATCTCAGTCCGGGCCAGGGCCACGACCCCGGCCGCCAGAGCCTCGTCGCGGTCGCTCCAGCCTGGCTCCATCAGCACTCCCGGGGATGGAGCAGCGCCTCGGCGTTGACCGACTCGCAGGAGGTGCTCAGCACCACCATGGTCTCGGCCCGGACGAAGCCGGGGAGCAGCGAGAGCCGGTGGATGAGCAGGTCCCGGAGGTCGTCGGGGCTGGCGGCGCGGACCTTGATGATCCAGTCGAACTGGCCGCTGACGGTGTGCGCCTCCTCGACCTGGTCCACCTCCCGGATCATGCGGTCGATGGCCCGGTAGACCTCCGCCGTCTGCGCCACCCGGACCATGAAGAACGCCGTCACGGGCAGGCCCAGGCGGCCCGGATCGACCCGGGCATGGATGCCCCGGATGATGCCGGAGCGGCGCAGGGACTCGACTCGGGCCGCGGTCTCGGACTCGCTCAGGCCCACCTCCCCGGCCAGCCGGGACAACCCCATCCCGGCGTCCTCGGCCAGCAGATGCAGGATCTGCCAGTCACGGGGATCGAGCGACGACCCCGAGCCGGCTTCTGACGCTCGATCGGACAATCGACGACCTCCTCGCTGCTCTGACTCCCACCGGTCCCGTCCGCCGGTGGGAGGAGCCGCGACGAGGGGAGTCAGCTCGTCCGGCCCCGACGCCCCACCGGCACGGTAAAGTCCCAGGGGCGGGGACAGGGCCAGAGCTGCATGGCGAGTATGATAGCGGCCTTCGTCCCGGCCTATGCCCGGGCGCTGCGGACGGCGGCCTCCAGCGCCAGCTCGTAGCCCAGGGTCCCCATGCCGACCACGATCCCGGCCGCCACCGGGGCGATCACCGAGCGGTGCCGGAACTCCTCCCGGGCGTAGACGTTGGAGAGGTGCACCTCGAACAGCCGGACCCGGGCCGCGGTGACGGCGTCCCGGATGGCGTAGCTGTAGTGGGCGTAGGCGCCGGGGTTCATCACCACGGCGTCGAACGACTTACCGGCCTCCTGCAGCCAGCCCACGATCTCACCCTCCAGGTTGCTCTGACGCATCTCGAGGTCGCAGTCGAGGCCGACCGCTCGCGCGCGCAGTCGGCGCTCCAGATCGGCCAGCGTCTCGGTGCCGTAGACGTCCGGCTGGCGGCTACCGAGCAGGTTCAGGTTGGGTCCGTTGATGACCAGGATGCGGACACGGGAACGGCTCATATCCGCGGCAAGTGTACGCACCAGGTGCGATCGCTCCGGACCATCTCGAGGCGAAGACAACCGTTCCGGCGGCTGCCTCGGTCCCGGGCGGCCGCCGGCGGCCCTTCGCCCGGTGACGGATGACTGCGCTCGCCGGGCCGCGGGACGGCGGGCGGCGGCGATGAGACGGGGCCGATCTCGTGCTGTTGACACAGAGTGCCAGAGTCAACATCGGGTGTCGATCAAACGCATGCTTGCGTCGGACCGCTGCCGCTGTAGACTGTCGGCATACCGTCACCTTCATCGAGCGGAGCCATCAGGTGAGCCTGCAGATCGCAGTCACGAAGGACTCGCTGGTCAGCCAGGTCGCCAAGCAGCTGGTGGCAGCGATCAGGCGAGGTCAGATCGCCCCCGGCACGCGCCTGGTCGAGACCGAGATCGCCCAGCGTCTCAACATCAGTCGGGGCCCCTTGAGGGAGGCGTTGCAGCAGCTCTCGCAGCGTGGGCTGGTGGTCAAGGTGCCCAACCGGGGCTGGTTCGTGCTCGAGCCCTCCCGCGGTGACCTGGCCGGCATGGTGGTGTTGCAGGCCGCGCTCGAGGGGCTCGCGGCCTGGTTAGTGGCCAGCCGGGCGGACCCCAGGGATCGGGAGGCCCTGGGCCGCATCGTCCGCTCGATGCGGGAGGCCGCCGCCAGGGGAAACGGCGAACGCGTGCGCCAGCTGGGGCGTCGCTTCCGCGAGGCGGTCTGCCGTGCCACCGGCAATCGTTTCCTGCTGGAGGCCTGGGGCACGATCGACGACGGGCTGCGCCTGGTGTCGATCCCCGACCCCGAGCGCCCCCACCCACAGGAGGAGGCGGCGCGGTGCGAGCGGTTGCTGGCCGAGCTGGCCGAGGGAACCCCGGCCTCCGCCGGACGGCGTTTCGAGGAGCACGCGCTCGCCTCGGGCCGGGCGCTCCTGGGCTGCGACCCGGTGGGGCTGGCCTGCGGTCGGGCCGGGTCGGCGGAGGAGCCCACGGCGCCGCTGGCCGAGGTGGGGTATCCGTTGCTCCGCGCCGCCTCCCCATGAGCCCGGACCTCCTCCCTCCACCGAGCTGACACGGCACCGGGGATCGGCTCACCGGCCGCCCACCGACCCCGGGGCGGGCCGGGGGCCGTTCCCCTCGCCGGAGCCGGGCCGGCCCGAGCCTCGCAGCCAGGGGGAGCGAGCTTTCAGGTGGTGAGGCCGAGCAGGCGTGCCGCGTTCTCCTTCAAGATCAGCGGCCGCACCTCGTCACGGAAGGGCGCCTGCTCGAAGTCCCGCATCCAGCGGTCGGGGGTGAGCAGCGGATAGTCGGAACCGTACAGCACCTTGTGCTTGAGCAACGTGTTCGCGTAGTGCACGAGCTGGGGTGGGAAGTAGCGCGGCGACCAGCCCGAGAGGTCGATGTAGACCTGCGGCTTGTGCACGGCCACGGCCAGCGCCTCGTCCTGCCAGGGGAAGGAGGGGTGGGCCATGATGATCGGCATCTCCGGGAAGTCGACGGCCACGTCGTCCAGGTAGATGGGGTTGGCGTACTTCATGCGCATGCCACCCCCCCTGGCCGTGCTCGCCCCGATGGCCGTCTGGCCGGTGTGGAACAGGGCCGGGAGCCGGGCTCCGGCGATGACCTCGTAGAGGGGATAGAAGCGCCGGTCGTTGGGGTAGAAGGCCTGGCCCGGAGGATGGAACTTGAAGCCGCGCACCCCGGCCGCGATCAGTCGCTCCGCCTCCTCGATCGCCATCCGGCCCTTCCAGGGATCGACGCTGGCGAAGGGGATGAGCACGTCGGGATGACGGGATGCGGCCTCCACGATCTGGGCCCCGGTCACCCCCCGCCGCCCGCTGACCGTCTCCGCGTCCACGTTGAAGATCACCGCGGCCATGCGTCGCTCGCGGAAGTAGGCGACCGTCTCCGCCAGCGTGGGCGACGGCCCCGGGGTGTGGAAGCGCTGACGCGCCGCGTCGAGGGAGGGGTTGGGCCGCTCCTCCGCCACCTCCTGCTCGTCGATGCGGTGCAGGTGGACGTGCACGTCGATGGCCGTCAACCCGGCCGCGGCCACCTCCAGCCGATACGTCATCTCCAGATTCTCCTGCTCTCACGCCGTCCCGGGACGGCCGGCGTCCGACCGCGCCCCGGGCACGAGCGGTGGCCGGGCTGAGGGACGCTCGGGACCGTCGAGCGGACGATGGTGCCACAGATCGGGGCCGACGGCCCGCTCCCGGCGCGAACCGGCACACGAACCCGGGGCCAGCTCCCGCCGCCCGATCCGCGCCCGGGGTCGAGCGTCACGACCGGCTCCCGCGGCATTCTACTCAGGCCCCAGCTCCATCGTCAACCGTCGACAGATGGCCCCGTCCGTGCCAGACTACGAGCGTGGCCGGGGGCGCGTCCTCGGGGGAGCGGGCTCCGGCCGGGCGCTTTCCTCGGCGAGACCGACGACGGGGTGGAGGAGCGGGATGAGCCCTGAGGAACGGCTGGAGGCGCTGGAGGGCCGGATCGCGGAACTCGAACGCCGGCTACGAGAGGTGGCCGACGTCCAGGCCATCGAGCGGCTCCAGTACCAGTACGGCTACTACCTCGACAAGTGCCTCTACGAGGAGGTCGTGCAGCTGTTCGCGCGCGACTCCGAGGTCCGCTTCCTGCGCGGCATCTTCAAGGGGATCGAGGGGGTGAAGCGTCTCTACCTGGGCCGCTTCAAGAAGCGCTGGGCGGCCGGAGGGAACGGGCCGGTGTACGGCCACCTGCTGGAGCACCCCCAGCTCCAGCCCGTGATCCACGTCGCCCCCGACGGCCGCTGGGCCTGGGGCCGGTTCCGCTCCCTGATGCAGGTGGGGGTGCACCGGGTGGCCGCGGACACGCACGAGGCCGGCGCCTTCCAGCGCTGGGAGGCGGGACTCTACGAGAACCAGTACGTCAAAGAGGACGGCGTCTGGAAGATCAAGGTGCTGAACTACCGCAACTTCTGGCTGGCCTCCTACGAGGAGGGCTGGGCCAACTCGCCGATCTGGGAGGACTACCTCTCCGTCTGCTACCCACAGGACCCCGACGGCCCGGACGAGCTGGAGCAGCCGGCCTGGAGCATGTGGCCGGAGACCGCCATCCTCCCCTTCCACTACCCACACCCGATCACCGGCCGGTGGGTGGAATCCAGCGGCGGCCACGCCCCGGGCCCGCGATCGGGTTGACGGGCGCCGCCGGGCACGGGCGAGGTACCAGCCGGTGAGCGGCCGGGAGGGCCGGTGAGCGGCGGACCGGCCAGAGCGTGAGCGCCTGATGGGGATGGCCGAGCGCTACCTGGCGGCGCTACTGGCCCGGGACCCCTCCGCCTGCCCCTGGCTCCGGGGTCGGGTTCACCGAGAACGGCCAGAAGCTGGTCCTGGGCAACGGCCTCTGGGCCACCGTGGATGGACGGGAGCCGGGCGGTCACGGCTTCGTCGACGCCTCCGCCGGCCAGGTCGTCCGGTGGGGGGCGGTGAGGGAGATGGACCGCCCGGCCATCCTCGCCCTTCGGCTGGACGCGGCCGGGGACGGCATCGCCGAGATCGAGACCCTGGTGGTACGCCAGGGCTGCCCGATCTTCGATCCGCAGGCGATGGCGGTGCCCCAGCGGACCCACGACGAGGTCCTGGAGCCCTCCCGCCGGCCGTCGCGCCGGGAGCTGATCCGGGCCGCCAACCTCTACCTGGACGGCATCGAGCGCGATCAGCCCGGCATCATCCCGGTGCGGGACGACCGCCTGCGGATCGAGAACGGGGTCCCGACCACGCTCCAGCCCGGGGACGAGCACGACCCGCGAAGGCTGGGTATGGCCGAGCAGGTCGCCAGGGCGACACCCGTCACATCGAGGCCGCCCGCGACCGACGGTTCTCGGTGGTGGACGAGGAACGGGGCCTGGTGCAGTGCCACTCCTTCTTCGACCACCCCGGGCACGTGGCCACGGTGGGCGGCTGCCTGCCCTGCGGCTATCCCAACCGCATGATGGCCTGGGAGCTGTTCCAGGTCCGGGATGGTCGGATCACCGCCATCGAGGCGGTGATCGACCTCTTCCCCCACGGCATGCGCTCGCCCTGGCCGAGCCGCTGAGGCGCGACCCGGCCGGGCCCGGGCCGGTCGAGGGCCCGGGTGGCGCTCAGTGCTCGTGGATGATCACACCCCGGATGTTCTTGCCCTCCAGCAGGTCCTGGTAGCCCTGGTTGATCTCCTCCAGCCGGTAGCGGCGGGTGATCAGCTCGTCCAGCTTCAGGTCGCCGGCCCGATACAGACCGAGCAGCTTGGGGATGTCGTAGAGAGGGTTGGCGGCGCCGAAGCAGACCCCCTGCACGCGCTTCTGCCAGCCCGCCATGGGCGCCCCGGGCAGGTGCACGGTCAGCCCGTAGCCGATGCCGGTGATGGTCAGCTGGCAGTCCTTGCCGATCATCTCGAAGCCCTGGGTGACCACCTCCTCGGTCATCACCCCCACGGTCAGGATGCAGTGGTCGGCCAGCTGGCCACGGGTGAGGCGGATGACCTCCTCCTTCGCCGCCTCCGGGTCCCGGAAGACGTGGGTCGCCCCGCACTGCTGCGCCATCTCCAGCTTGAACTCGACCGGGTCGACGGCGATCACGTTCTTGGCCCCGGCGTAGCGGGCGCCCTGGACGGCGTTGATGCCCACCCCGCCCACGCCGAAGACCACCACCGTGTCACCGGGGCGGACCTTGGCCGCGTAGACAGCCGAGCCCCAGCCCGTGGTCACGCCGCAGCCCACCAGACAGGCCACGTCGAAGGGGATGTCGTCGTCCACCTTCACGCACGAGTTCTCGGAGATCACCATGTACTGGGAGAAGGTGCCCAGGACGCACATGCCGCCCGCGTCCTTGCCGTCCAGGTGGAAGCGGTAGGTGCCGTCCAGCAGCGCCCCGGTCTGGGCGTTCTTGCCGTCGTCGCACAGGTTCTGACGCCCGGTCGAGCAATACCGGCACTTGCCGCAAACGGGGATGAAGGAGGTGACGATGTGATCGCCCTTGGCCACCCTGGTGACCCCGGGTCCGACCTCCTCCACGATGCCCGACCCCTCGTGCCCCCCGACCATCGGCAGCCGCGTCCGGGTGGCGCTGCTCCGCACGTGCTCGTCGGAATGGCAGAGCCCGGTGGCCATGACCCGGACCAGGACCTCGTTGGCCTTGGGCGGGTCGAGGTCCAGCTCCCGGATCTCCCACCGCCCCTGCGGCTCCAGCAGCACCGCCGCCCTGGTCTTCGACACCCCCATGCTCCGAACCTCCTCTCCGATCCCGAGATGCTGGCGCGCGGCACCGCGTTCGCGCGCCGCGGCCCCGCCGAGCCCGCGGGCGAGGATCGCCGGACACGACCTCGCCCCCGCGTCGGTAGCTGGCCGCGGCCTCCTCGATCCCCATCCCTCCTGGTCCAGCGTATTGCCCGATCCGTGTCCTGGGAAGTGGCTCCGGCGCGCGCGGCTGGCGGGCCGGCCCCACGCCGGTGGGACCAAGGGCCCTGGCCCCGCCTCGGAGACCGGAGCAGGGTGGGGACATGGAAGCAGAGCACCCCGGAACCGGATCCCGGAGCCGGCCTTCGGCGGCCTCGGCGCCCGGCCCGGGCGCGCCGAAGCCCGCATCGCCCCGCACCGACCTGGAGGTCCCGCCCCAGCGCTTGCGCCGCCGGCTCGACCCCGCCGGCCTGCCCTTCCAGACCACTGCCGAGGTGGAGCCGCTGCAGGGCACGATCGGCCAGCCCCGGGCCCTGGGCGCCCTGGAGTTCGGCGCCCAGACGCAGGGCGCGGGCTACAACCTGTTCGCATCCGGAACTCCGGGCTCGGGTCGCCTCAGCACCGTCCGCGAGCACCTGGAGCGGCTGGCGGCCACCCGGCCGGCGCCGGACGCCTGGGTCTACGTGCACGACTTCGAGCGACCGGACTGTCCTCGTGCCATCCGGCTCCCGGCCGGTCTGGGCCGCCGCTTCGCGGTCGACATGGACGAGTTCCTGGAGCACGCCCGGCGTCGGATCGCGCAGGCCTTCGAGGACGAGCACTACGGCCGTCGCCGGCAGGAGATCGTGAACGAGGCCGGACGGCGGCGGGAGTCGCTCCTGGAGGAGCTCCAGCGCTTCGCCGCTGCTCGAGGCTTCATGGTCGAGCTGACCCCCGGTGGCATCGTCGCCATTCCCCTGGCCGGGGGACGGCCGTTGCCCGCCGAGGCGGTTCGGCACCTGTCGGAGGCGGAGCGCGAGGAGCTGGAGCGCCGCAGCGGCGAGGTCCAGGA
>DASRBU010000172.1:0-2194 GCA_035653475.1 Candidatus Dormiibacterota bacterium
CGGACGCCCGGGCCTTCCTGGCCCCCCTCCCCGTCCGGGAGCTGGGTCTCGACCCCGAGCGGGAGGGGCGGCTGGAGCTGCTCGGGTTGCGCACCCTGGGCGCGGTGGCGGCGCTCGGCCCGCACCGGCTGGAGACCCAGCTCGGCCCGGTCGGGCGCACGGCCGCCCTGCTGGCCCGCGGCGAGGAGCCCCTCCCCCTGCGTCCCTGGCGGCCCCCGGCCGGGATCGAGGTCCGCCGCCGGCTCGACCCGCCGGTCGAGGACGCCGAGGCGCTGGGCTTCGTGGCCCGGGCCCTGGTCGACGACCTGGTCATCGCCCTGGGGCGGCGCGGCGCCGGGGCCCGAAGGCTCCGGGTGCGGCTGGGCATTGAGGGCGGCAGGCTGGAGATCCGGGAGGGGGTGGTCGACCCCCTCTGGGGGAGGAGAGAGCTGCTCGCCCTGGTGGTCGAGTGGCTGCGGGGCTGGCGGCCGGCGGGGGCGGTGGACGAGCTCGGGATCGAGGTCCCGGAGCCGGGTCTCCCGGGAGGCCGCCAGCTCGGGCTCTGGCGCGACGAGACCTCGATCGAGGAGGTGGACGCCGCCCTGGAACGGCTTCGCGCCCGTCATGGCCCGGGGGCCGGTCTGCGCCTCCGCCCGGGCCTGCCCGACTCCCCCCTACCCCTCGGGCGCTACCGGCTCGAACCCCGGTGAGCTACCTCCTCCACCCCCCACGCCCGATCGCGGTCCGAACCGACGCCGAGGGAGCCCCGGTCCACCTCCATGGCCACCCCCTGGTGGGGCCGGTGCGGCCCCTCCGGCGCTGGATCGCCGACCTCGACTGGTGGGAGCGCCCGGTGGCGCGGGAGTACTGGCAGGTGATGCTGCGCGGCCGGCTCCTGTGCGAGATCTATCGGGACCTGGAGCTGAACGCCTGGTTCCTGGAGCGGATCTATGACTGAGCCGGCCCCCGAGGCGATCCCGCCCGGCCGCCCCTCGGGGTCGGGCGAGGGAGCGGCGCCCGCCCCTCCCTCCCGGCCGCGGCGTCCCCCCTCCGCCTCCTACGTCGAGCTCCACTGCCACTCCAACTTCTCCTTCCTGGACGGCGCCTCCCACCCGGCCGAGCTGGCGAGGCGGGCGGCCGAGCTGGGGATGCCGGCCCTGGCCCTCACCGACACCGGTGGCGTGTACGGTGCCGTCCGCTTCCTCCACGCCTGCCGGGAGGCCGGCGTCCGGCCCCTGATCGGCGCCTGCCTGGAGGTGGAGGGGGAGGAGCTGGTCCTCCTGGCCCGGAGCCGACGCGGCTACTCCAACCTCTGCCGCATCCTCAGCCTGGCCCACCGGGCCAGGCCGGCCCGGGCCGCCCTCCGGAACCGGGCCCGGACCACCCTGGAGACGGTGGCCCGATACGCCCGGGACCTCTTCTTCCTCGCTCCGACCGACGACGAGCGGCGCCTTCGCGCCCTCCAGGAGGCGCTCGGCCGCGAGCAGGTCCTGGTCGAGCTGCACGACCACCTCCGGCCCCGGGACCGCTGGACCCTGGAGGGCCGGATCCGGATGGCCAGGCGGTGCCGGGCCGGCTACCTGGCCACCAACGACGTCCGCTTCCACCACCGGGGACGGCGCCCGCTCCACGACGTGCTCACCGCCATCCGCCACCGGGCCACCCTGGCCGATGTCCGTCACCTGCTCTCCCCCAACGCCGAGCGGACCCTGAAGGGGGCCGAGGAGATGGGGCGCCTGTTCGCGGACCATCCCGAGGCCCTGGCCGCCACGGTCGAGGTGGCGGAGGCCTGCGCGGTCGACCTCGACTTCCGGGAGGCCCGGTTCCCGGGCTACCCCGTGCCCCGGGGCGAGACCCCGTTCGGCCACCTGCGCCGGCTGGCCTGGGCGGGGGCGCGCCGTCGCTACCGTCCGGTCACCCCGGCCGTGGCGCAGCGGCTCCGGCACGAGCTGACGGTGATCGAGAGGACCGGGCTGGCCGAGTTCTTCCTGATCACCTGGGACCTGGTGCGCTTCGCCCGGGAGCGCGGCATCCCGGTCCAGGGCCGGGGCTCGGCGGCGGACTCGATCGTCGCCTACGTGCTCGGCATCACCCGGGTGGACCCGATCGCCCACCACCTGCTCTTCGAGCGCTTCCTGCACGAGGAGATGACCGTCACCCCGGACATCGACCTCGACCTCTCGAGCGCGCACCGGGAGCAGGTCATCCGGTACGT
>DASRBU010000173.1:0-15034 GCA_035653475.1 Candidatus Dormiibacterota bacterium
GTGGTCCAGCGGGTGGCCAGCGCCCTGGGGGTGGCGGTGATGGCGACCGTGCTCAGCAACCGGGTGGCGGCCAACCTGCCGCCCCTGCCGGCCGGCGTGTCGGCCGCCAGCGGCGGCGGGATCGCGGGCGCCCACCTGCCGGCCCCCCTCCAGCACTACCTGCTGGCCCAGGTGGCGCGGGGGTTCGACGATGCCTTCTGGGTCGCGCTGGGGCTGAGCATGCTGTGCTTCCCCATGGCCCTGCTGCTGCGACGGGCCCTGCGGCCCGACGAGGTCAAGAGCTACGCGCTCCGGCGGCTCGCCGAGGGGCTGGTGCTGGCCCTGGCCGTGCGACGGTTCCGAGCCGGCGGCCTGGAGCGGCTCGGGATCGACCCCGCCGCGGCCCACTCGGTCGCGGCGGCGGCGGCGGCGCGCCTCCAGGACGGGGTCGTGCTGCTCCGGGCCGGCACCGCCGCCTCCGGGCTGGTCCCACAGGCCCCGCTCTCGCTCCCGCGGCGGGTCGGGGTCGCCGTCGCCCTGGTCGGGGCGGTGACGTTGATGGTGCTCGCGATCGGACACGGGTACCAGGCCCCGCGCGTGCCACCCCCGCCGGGGGGCCAGCCGGGGATCCACCAGCCGCTGCCGCCGGCCGGCTGAGGCGCACCCGGGCCGGCCGGCCTCCCGCCGTCGCTGATCCGGCTCGAGGGGCAGGTAGGATGACATCGTGCCGAGGCCTGACGCCGAGAGCCTCGCCGTCTGGCAGGCCTTCCTCGAAGCGCACGCGCGAGTGCTGGAACGCCTGGAGCGGGAGATGGCGGCGCGGGGCGGGCCGACGTTGCTCTGGTACGAGGTGCTGCTGCACTTGAACCACGCTCCCCAGGGGCGGCTGCGCATGCGCGAGCTGGCCAACAGCGTGCTGCTCAGCCGGAGCGGGCTGTCGCGACGGATCGACGCCATGGAGCGGGCTGGCCTGGTCCGACGGGAGTCGTGCCCCTCGGACCGGCGAGGGGTGTTCGCGGTCCTGACCGAGGAGGGGAGGGCGACGTTGCGCCGGGCGACGCCGCTGCACCTGTCGAGCATCCACGAGCACTTCGCCCGTCACCTCGATCCGAGGGAGCGGGCGGTGATGAGGACGGTATTCGAGCGCCTGATCCAGGTCTCGGGCGTGAGCCCCCGGCCGTCCATCGATAACGACTGAAGACGACCGACCCGGTCGGGAGCCTCGGAGTGGAGGTCGGCCGGCGCCGGTGCCCCTGGGGCCGGACCTGCGGGGGTCTCGTGGGCGATGGCGGCTGCCGGCGCCCGTGATACCCTTGGGAGCCTCTGTGATGGGAATGGAACGGATCCGCCGGGGTCTGCGGGCGGCCGGGGGCCGATTCGCGGCACCGGACGTGGTCCGCAACGAGGGTTGAGCATGGCCATTCAGCAGGCACACTCCGCGAACGACGAGGTCTGGCTGGGTCGCGCGGTGACGGTCGCCGGCCAGGCCGCGGCCGGCCTTCCGGCCGGCTCGCCCCCGGGCTGGGGCCGGATCGCCTACCGGGCCGTCCTGTCCGGTGTGTTGAGGGACTGGGTCGACAACGGGGACACCACCTTGGAGGGCGAGGACATCTCCACCTTGACCCGTTTCGTGCGGCAGGCGGCATCCGCCGCTGGCTCGGCCCCCGCCGAGTTCCGGGATGACACCTTCGAGATCGTCCTGGGGGCCTTGATGGACGACTGGGTGATCAACTGGGGAGGCGATTCCTCGGAGGAGGACGAGCTCACCGAGGACGACGACCTGGAGGACTAGGTCTCCGGGTACCGTGGCCCGGGCGACGACCGCCACCCGGGTCGGAGGTCGCCACCCGTGAGGCCACGCCACGGCCTCTCCGCTCCGGTCGCGCACCCCTAGATAGCGCGGACCTCCGCAAATCGGAGGTTGCTTGCTGTATAGTAACGACATTTTCACAGGTGCTGCACGAGGGGCTCGATGATCGTCACCGTGAAGCTCGCTCTGGGCTCGGCCGCGGCGATGTCCGACTCCTCGGCGGCGCGGCGTGGCGCTGGGGAGGCGGGCTCGAAGCCGCCGAGGACGTGCAGGGCTCGCGCTCGTCCTCCGGCCGGCGGTGGCCGGGGCCAGGCCACGGGCGAGGTCCCACCCGAGGGACGCGTCCTGGCCTCCCGGACGGGGCTCGGCCGGCGGCCGGGTCCGGCCGTGGCCGATCGCCGGGAGGGGGGAGCGCCGGCCCAGGTGCGGCCTGCGGCTGGGGCGAGGCGCCGCTCGCGGGCGCTGTCCAGGTGCTGGAGCCCGCCTTCAAAGGTGAGGAGGGGAACCGCCGGTTTCGATGCCGAGAAGTTACGTCGTCCATTCGCGTCGGGGGGACCGAGACGATGCCCCGCGGGCCAGGGCGCTCCGCGAGCAGGCCTCTCTCATCCTCCGCTATGCGCGTCGGGTTCGCGGCGAAGACCTGGAGCGGTTCGCCGCCAACCTCTCCACCCGGACCGGCCGGCCGATCAGCGCTGACGAGCTCCAGGTCTGGGAGGACGGCGGAGCCTTCCCGGCCTGGATCTTGGTCGCCGCCCTCGAACTCGCCAACCTGCCCTCGAACGCGAAGCGCGTGGCCGACTTGGTGCGAACGGCACGGCGCTGGAGGCCACGGTGCCCTCCGCCCCCGCTCGCCTGGGTCAGGTGGATCACGATCGCACCGTCGCGTCCCGTGCTGGTGGCGCTGGCCGCCGCCCTCGCGATCGTGCTGGTCACCCTGTTCGCGAACCGGGTGGCCATGCTGCGGGACGGGGGTTCCTCGCGTGACGCCCCGGTGGCGCCGCCGGCGTTCGTCTTGCCAGGCACGTTGCCGCCGGGGATCGGCCTGGACTCGGCCTCGCTGACCGACGTGACTGTCCCGCCCGGGCCCTCGCCGGCGCTCGGGCCGGATCGCGCCGCCCTGCGGCAAGGGCCGCTCACCTCTCCCTTGGCCTCCCCAGGGGACGGCTGCGCCGTTCCCGCCGGGTCCGGCTCCTCGCGTCGACCTGGGCCGCGGTCCAGGCCATCGCCCTCGACGCCGGCATGCGAGGCTCCCGGCCGGTACCGGCCGGCTCATTCCCCGACTCCGGACCACCGCGCCGGCGAGGAGCACGAGACCCGTGATCAGGGCTGATCGAACGATACCCGTCCGGCTGCGGTAGCCCCACCGGTGTCGGTGGCCGCCACCTTCGGGGAAGCGGCCCGCGATCTCCCGCCGGACCTCCAGCCCGAGTTCGGCCTCGCCCCTGCCCCGGACCGGAGCCCCGCTGCCGCTCCGAGGCCGGGCGTGCAGGCGAGGAGCCGCTCCACCTCACCGTGGTGGCGACCGCGGAGGCAGACCTCCCCGAGCGGCCGGCAGCGACGGCTCCGGCGCGGGCGCTCCAGGGGGGAGCCCCCGGCGTCGCTCGCTCCGAAGGCCGGCACCCTCGTACGCCCCGACGGGGCGAGGTCGACCTCGGGATGGGCCGTCGGAGGGGGGCGTGGCCGCGGCGGCGAAGGCCCCCGGGCCGATGAAGGCGTGCTGTCTCGTCGGTCGTGCCTCCCGCGGCATCCGGCAGAGCGCCCGAGGGTGGCCTGGCAGCTCGGCGTTCCCCGACGGCGGCCCGATCGCGCGGGCTATCCTGCCGGAACTCGACCACGGGCGCGGGACGGTCGACCCGGAACAGGTCGGGGTTGGCGACCGACGATGGGTCGGCCTCTCCGGTCCGGAGCCGGTGGGCCGGCGCCGCAGCCGGCATCGACCATGGTCGGGGAGGGCCGTCGGCGGTGCGCTGGTGCGGCGGGCGCACCGGCTCCCGGGGTGCCCGCGGAACGCGCCCCACCCTGGCGAGCAGCGAAGCCGCGAGCCCCTACCCGGGCCCAGGGTGACGTCCCGGGGTGAGGCGGGCATGGGAGGCAGCGAGGAGCCGGGACCTCCTCGGCGGCCCTCCGCCGTCCCGTGCGCATGCAGGGTGGGGCTGGGGCAGGGCACCCTCCGGGCGGCCGCCCGGAGGTGACCGATGGGCGGCCGCCCGGTCACCAGGAAGATGGTCTCGGGGCATGGCTCGGGGCTGGATCGGCGGTGGCTCGGGGAGGCCCGCTCGTGGCTTATCGGAGAGGTGGGTTGACGTCAATGGCGCTTGTCGGTGGTGTCATTGGAGCTTGACATGGATTGTCCGAGATCTGTCCGTTCTGACAAACTACGCTCCAGCTGAAGGTCAGAGGATGTGTATGGGTCGCCGGTGCGCGTATCTACTCCTCTCCCTGTTGGTCGGCCTCGTGGGGTGCGGCAGCGGCCAGACGGCCGCGTCTGTCTCCCCGTCCAATCGTCCCACCTCGGTGGTGTCGGCCACCCCCGACACTGCCCGGTGCGCCAGGCTGGCCAGGCTCGGCTTCGTCCCCTGCCCGCCGTTGCCCTCGCAGATGAAGCTGCCACCGACCACGATCCGCAATGCCACCGGGGGCGCCGTCAGTGACACGACCGCCCGCCGCTGGGGACGGGCGTTCCAGCTCTCCCAAGCTTACTACTACTGGGTGATGCAGCACGGCGACCGGGATGCGCTGACTTCGGGAGCGCTGGCAGATTCCACTCCGCAAGCGGTTACGAATTTGTTTTCAACCGATTTGCAAAATCTCGATGCGGCTAAGTCAACGGGTGGGATTCTAATATTCCGACCTTTGAGAATGTCAGCTATTCAATTAGTAAAGATTCCAGCGTCATTACAGATGATTATTCATAAGCAAGGCCTTCGTACATCGGATTACGGCTTCGCGGTGGAATTCCAGGGTCCAGGCACTCGAGCGATCCGATTGAAAGGTGGCGAGATTAAGGACCTAAATTCGTCACCTGGAGACTATGAGTCTTCAGGACTCGTTTGGGGTGCCGTCCAAAAAGATCCGAACCTTGGCGAAATCTGGTATGAGTACGGCGCATTCGGTTGCGTTGGCGAAGTGGAGAGTGTTTGTGCCTTATAGCGTGATAGCTATCTTGGTCCTACTCGCCAACATTATCCTCAGGACTGCGGTTGCCTTTGCCTGGGAGCAACCGAATGGTGGAAACATTCCAAGTCCAAACGACTGTGCCCCCGTCTACGATGGAACCATAGCCCATCAGGGACAGCTGGTCGACTATCACGCCGG
This sequence comes from Candidatus Dormiibacterota bacterium, assembly GCA_035653475.1. GTDB lineage: Bacteria > Chloroflexota > Dormibacteria > Dormibacterales > Dormibacteraceae > CADDZO01. The sequence continues at coordinate 5,105 of DASRBU010000173.1, forward strand.
AGCCACCATCAGCTGTTACACCCCCGGCAACACGGCGCCCTACGGGCCGACGGCGGTGAGAGGCGGCACCGTCGCCGACGGCACGCAGTGCGGGATCTTCGAGGACGTTCCGGTCAGGCTCCAGGACCTATCCACCTCCATCCTCGCCACCTGGACCGCTCCGGACGGACGGAGCGGGTCGGACCGCATCGATCCCGGGGCCGAGCCGGGATCCTCGCCCGCCGCGGGGGTCTCGGGCTACGACCTCTACGTGCGCTACGGCCGCCGGGGCACCTATCAGAACGGTCAGTGTCAGGGCGACGGACCCTGGATGGACGTCTGCGTGCCCTTCCAGTGGCCCAGCCCGCAGCGGGTTCCCTGCTTCATTCGCGAGCCCCACCTGATCACGCCGGCCACGTCGCCGCCCCCCTCCATCACCCCCTACGTGCGCCGGGTGGTCGGGGATCTCGTGACCCAGCCCGGCTCCATCCACTCACTGCCGGCGGAAAAGGGCCTGGTCAACCTGCCCACCTGCTTCTGGCTGGAGGGGCTGGCCGTTCCCCAGGAGCGGGACTCGACCCTGGTGCTGCCCGGTGCTCCCGATGCCAGCGGACGTCGCATCTACTACACCTTCCTGATCCGGGTCTTCTTCGCCAACGTCGATTGGGACTTCGGCGACCCGTTCGGGAACGGACGGACCGTGCCCGACCCAGCCTGCGGCCAGCGCCCGCAGCTCACCGCCCACAGCTACCCCATGATCTCCGAGAAGGCCAGCCCCGACGGCCGCTACCACGTGCGGGCCACCGAGAACTACCAGGTCACGGTCGACCTGTACTGGGACGACTCCTACGGCGCCCATCGCCGGCCCGTCGACCCCGGCATCCCCCTGCCGGTCACGGTCACCACGCCCGTGTACGACCAGTACGTCGGCCAGGTGGAGGCGATCCCGGTCGGCTCCTGATCGCGGCGCGGTCCTGCCGCCCGGCCCCGTGTCCCACCGGGATCGTCCGGGCGGCTGGACCGGGACGCGGCGGCCGCTACTCTCCGGCCGGCACCGAGAGGTCGCGGCGCATGGCCCTCCAGGCCTCGCGGGCCTCGGCCACCGAGACCTCGTCCTCGATGGTGGAGACGTCACCCGGATCCTGGTCCAGGGTCACCGCCTTCAGCACCCGGCGCATGATCTTGCCGCTGCGCGTCTTGGGCAGGATGGGGACGAAGTTCAGGTCGCCGACCACGGCCACAGGGCCGAGTTCGCGTCGCACCGTCTCCAGCAGCTCCGCTTTCAGCTCCTCGGAGGGCCGGTAGCCCTGCTTGAGGACCACGAAGGCCGAGATCACCTCCATGCGCACCGGGTCCGGTCGTCCCGTGACCCCCGCCTCGGCCACGGCCGGATGGCGCAGGAAGGCGGTCTCGACCTCGATGGTGCCGATCCGGTGGCCGGCGATCTTGATGATCTCGTCGGCCCGGCCGCCGAACCAGACGTAGCCGTCCTCGTCGATGGCGGAGGCGTCGCCGCTCAGGTACAGGGTCTTGCCGGGGATGCGTCGCCAATAGTCGTTGGCGTAGCGCTCGACCTCGCCCCACAGGGTGGGGGTCAGGCCGGGGAAGGGACGCCTGATGACCATCATCCCCTTCTCTCCGCATCCCAGCTCCTCGCCCTCGGGCGAGACCACGGCGGCGTCGATGCCGGGGAGGACGATGCCGGCCGAGCCCGGCTTGATGGGCAGCATGCCCAGGCCCCAGGGGTTGCCGACGATCGGGCCGGCCGTCTCCGTCTGCCACATGTGGTCGATGACCGGGATGCGGTCCTCCAGCACCTCCTTCTGGAGCCACTCCCAGGCGGGCGGGTTCAACACCTCGCCGGCGCAGAAGACGCGGCTCAGCGAGCCCAGGTCGTGGCGGCGCGAGGGCTCCGTCCCGTAGCGCATGAGCATTCGGACCGCGGTGGGCGAGGTGAAGATGCCGGTCACGCGGTTGACCTCGATGGTCCGGTAGAAGGTCTCCGCGTCGGGGTGGTCGAGGGCGCCCTCGTAGGCCAGGGTGGTGCAGCCCACCAGGAGCGGCGCGTAGACGATGTAGCTGTGGCCCACCACCCAGCCGATGTAGGAGGTGGACCACCACACGTCGTGGTCGCGCAGGCCGAACATCCAGTCGGCCATGGCGTGCACGAACACCTGGTAGCCACCGTGCACGTGCACGGCTAGCTTGGGCTTGGCCGTGGTTCCGGAGGTGGCGAGGATGTAGGCCGGCTCGTTCGACTCGAGCCACTCCACTTGGTCGCTCCCACCGACGCCGAGGTTCAGGAACTCCGGCCAGGTGAGGTCACGCCCCGGCGTCATCGGCGGCTCGGCGTCGCCGCGCACCAGGACCACGACCTTCTCCACCTGGCCGCCCCGGCCGGCCAGCGCCTGGTCGACGATGCCCTTGAGGGGCACGTCCTTGCCCTTGCGGTAGGTCAGGTCGGCACAGAAGAGCGCCTTCGCCCCCGCCATCTCCAGGCGGTCGCCCAGGGCGCCGGCCCCGAAGCCGGCGAAGACCACGATGTGGACGGCCCCGATCCTGGCGCAGGCGAGCATGAGCACGATCGCCTCCGCACAGGTGGGCATGTAGATACCGACCCGGTCGCCCCGCCGAACGCCGAGCCCGCGCAGCGCCGCCGCCACCCGCCCGACCTCGTACTGCAGCTGGGCGTAGGTCAGCACCGTCCGCTCGCCCCGCTCGTTCTCGCAGACCAGCGCGGCCCGTCCACCCTGGCCACGCTCGACGTGCCGGTCCACGCAGTTCCAGGCCAGGTTGGTGATGCCGCCGAGGTACCAGCGGAAGTAGCGACCGCGCTCGTCGGGGGCGTTCGGGTCCCACTCGAACACCCGGTCCCAACGCCGCCGCCAGGGAAGCGCCTCGGCGGCCCTGGCCCAGAACGTGTCCGGGTCGGCCGTCGCGGCGCGCTGCAAGGTCTTGATGCGCGGGCTGATCAGCTCCATTTCAGTCACTCCGTCTTGGCGCCTCTCCCCTGCCCCGGGTCCCGCTGCTCCGGGTCCTGCGCGTGAGACCCGGTGAATCGAGTGTAGACGGCCACGGGCCGGGCTGAGCGGCGGTGGCTCTCCGGCGGCCGTCAGCGGGGTCTCGGCGCCGGCTCCCAGGTCCTGGGCTCGGGCTCGCCGAGGCGGTTGCGAAGGACGCCGATGCCGGTGACCTCGAGTTCGACCACGTCCCCCGGTTGCAGCCGGCGGCCCAGCTCCAGCCCGCAGCCGCGGCCGACCGTGCCCGAGCCGATGAGGTCGCCCGGCCGGAGGTTCTCCCCCCAGGAGACATAGGCGATGAGCTCGGAGGGGCTCCACCAGATGGAGCCGGCGTTGCCACGGGACCACTCCTCTCCGTTGACCCTGGCCCTCATCTCCAGGTCGGCCAGGTCCAGCTCGTCCGCGGTGGTGATCCAGGGGCCGACGGCGGTGGCGAAATCCTTGCCCTTGGCGGGCCCCAGGTTGAGCTGCATCTCCCTGCCCTGGATGTCCCGGGCGCTGAAGTCGTTGTAGATCGTCACCCCGAAGAGGTGCGCCCCGGCCTGCTCCGGGGTCAGGTTGCGGCCCGGCCGCCCGATCACGAACCCGAGCTCCAGCTCGTAGTCCATCCAGGCGGTGTAGGCGGGCCAGGGCACCACCTGCTCGTGTCCGATCAGGCTCGACTGGCTGGCCTTGTAGTAGGCCGGGAGCTCGTAGGCCGTGGGGTGCACCTCGTGACCCAGCCGGGCGGCGGCGTTGGTCAGGTGCTCCTTGAAGGCCATGCAGTCGCGCATCACCGGCGGATCGACGGCCGGCAACCAGGTGATGCTGTCGAGGTCGAGCGAGGCGTCGTCGCCGCGCGCCAGCGTCTCGTGCACCGCCTCGAGGAAGATCGGGCCGGCCCCGATGGCATCGGCCATGCTCCCGGGAAAGCTCGCCGCCGCGAGCCTGGCCGCCGCCTCCGGGGTGCTGCCCCGGCCGAGGAGGCGCAGGTACTCCGCCCTCCGCAGGTCGACCGCCCGGCCCTGCTCGGGCAGCACGGCCACCAGGCGGGCTTCGGCGCCGTCGAGGCCCTCTCGGGAGATCCTGCCCAGCTTCATCCTGCCACCTCCAGGGATGATGTCCACGTCGAGCCCGACGGCCGGAGGCGGGGGGCGCGGCCTCCCACGGCGAGCCCGGGCGAACCTCCCAGGACGGCCGCCGCCCCGGCACCGGCGCATCGCCTCCGCGCAGCCATGGTAGATGGGCGGGGCGACCGAGGACACGACGGGGGACGTGCCCCTACCATGTACAGCCGTCGGCAAGGCTGGTTGACGTTCTCCGGATCACGGGCCGGGTCTTCTCTGGTCGGCTACGGTTGACAAGCCACTGGGGAGAAGTAGCCCTGCTTCGGCCTACCATTGGCTGTCGCATTCCCTCGACGAGCCTGCTAGGTTTTGATGGCCGCTGGCCGTGCCCGCCGGCCATCCCTACCGAGGGGTAGTGAAGAGGAGAGAGTAATGCTCAGCCGGCTTCCAGGGGGAGGGGGTGTCGAATGCGTGCCCGCCGGGCGGCGGGCACGGCCTCCGGATGCTCCAGGAGGACGCCGATGTCGGTGATCCCGCTCCCGGGAGGGGAGGTCGCGGAGGAGATCCGCGACCGGGCGGTTCGTCTCTTCACCTTCCTGCGCGAATACACCCAGCTGCGGGTGCGGAGCATCCGCACCACCGACGCCTACGAACAGGTGGTCTGGCTGTCCGAGATCCCCCAGGCGGCAGGCTGCTACTGCTCGGCCCTCACCCGGACTCAGAAGGACGCCGAGATCTGGGTCGAGATCCATCAGCCCGATCCCCAGCCGCCGCCGGACCCCCCGTTCGCCCTGCGGGCCTGCCTCGACCTCTCGCTGCTGGGGGACTCCAGCCAGGAGGCCCCGCCGCTCGCCGACGGAGCCGCGACCCTCGAGCCCGAGCTGCGCTTGGCCTACGAGACCTACGTCGACCGGTTCTGGCGCCCCTGGGCGGAGGCGGATCGGGTCCTCCAGCACCAGCAGCGCATCTACACCGATCTCTTCCGGCTCCATCACCTCCAGCAGCGGTTCGGCGAGGCCTACGAGGTGGTGATGGGCATCGGCCTGCTGGCCTGGAGGACTCCCTCCGGGGCCACCATCCACCGGCACCTGATCGTCGCCCAGACCGACGTCCGCTTCGACCCCGAGCGGGCCGTGATCACGGTCACGGCCGACGTGGACGGTGCCCGGCCGACCCTCGAGCAGGACATGGTCGAGCCGGGCGAACGGCCCGCCCCCGAGGAGCTGGGTCGCCTCACCGAGCTGCTCGAGGAGGTGGGCGACGACATCTTCGCCGACGAGGCGGTGGTCCGTTGCCTTCAGGGGTGGATCCGGGCCGCGCCCTACGGCGGCCGTTACGAGGATCTGTTGGAACCGCCGGGCGAGGTCTCCGAGACCCCGGTCGTCCACTTCGCGCCGGCGCTGATCCTGCGCCGGCGGATGGAGCGCTCGGTGCTCCATGCCCTGGACGCGATCGTCCGCCAGCTGCAACAGGGGGCCTACGTGCCCGAGGGGGTCCGCCGCCTGGTCGACGTGGTGGAGGAGCAGCCGCCGGGTCAGGAGGCCCCCGGCGCCGAGGCCGAGGAGGAGATCCTCTTCCCACTCCCGGCCAACGACGAGCAGCTCGAGATCGTGCGCCGGCTGCGCCGGCAGCCCGCGGTGCTGGTCCAGGGGCCGCCGGGAACCGGCAAGTCCCACACCATCGCCAACCTGGTCGCCGACCTGCTGGCTCGCGGCCAGCGGGTGCTGGTCACCAGCCATACGGCCAGGGCCCTGCAGGTCCTGCGCCAGATGATCCCTCTGGAGGTCCGGGAGCTGGCCGTGGTCGCGCTGGGCGGGGACGTCAAGGGGCGTCAGGAGCTCCAGAACTCCGTCCAGGGGATCGTCCGCCGGCACAACACCTGGAACCCGCGCCACGCCGAGACCCGCATCGCCGAGCTGCGCAAGGACCTGGTCGCGGCCCGCGAGCGGGAGGTCGAGATCCTGGCCCGGCTGAAGTCCGTCCGCCAGCGCGACTGCTACCGCAACCCGCCGCTCTTCGGCGACTACGAGGGGAGCAGCCAGGAGATCGCCGAGACGATCCGACGGCGGGCCCAGCGACACGGCTGGGCGACCGGGCTCATCGATCCCGAGCAGGAGTGCCCGCTCTCCGACACCGAGGCGATCGAGCTGCTGGAGCTGGTGCGCTCCATCGACCGGGGGATCCAGGAGCAGCTGGAGATGGCCGTGCCCGATCGGGAGGCGCTGCTCTCGCCGGACGCCTTCGGCGCCCTGGTCGAGGAGGAGCACCAGGCCGCGGCCCGCAGCGCCGAGTTCACCGCCTTCCGCTCCCATCCCGGCTACGACTCCCTGCGCACCGCCTCCCCGGAGGCGCGGCAGGGGCTCTGGAACGCGCTCTACGAGCTCATCCAGTACCGGGCCGACCTCAACCGGAGCTCGGAGCCGTGGATCCCGCAGGCGGCCGAGCAGGTGCTCTCCGGCCAGCCCAGCCGGTGGCAGGGGCTGGAGCGCGTCACCAGGGAGACCCTGGACTTCGTCCGGTCGGCGCTGGAGAGCGTGGGCAACCCCAGGGTCACCGGGATCGGAGACCCCAACACGGTCCACGCCGATGCCAGCGCGCTCCTCGAGCACCTGCGGGGGGGCGGCAGCCTGGGCGTCGGCCCCTTTCGGCCGGCGGTGGTCCGGCAGGCGGCGTACCTGCTCGAGGGCGTGCGCGTCGACGGTCTGTCCTGCCGTGACCCGGCCGTCCTGGAGCGCCTGGTGCTCTGGCTGGAGGCCAACCTGCGCCTGGACCGTCTGGATGCGGAATGGAACGGGCTCCGCCTGCCCCCGGTCGGCTCCGGCACCAGCCGCGCCTCCGAGTACGCCGACGTCCTCAACACCCTGCAGCAGGTCCTCGACCTCGAGCCCCGGCTGCGCACCGCGGAGCAGGCGGCGGGCTGGATCCCCGCTCTGGAGACGCCGGTCTGGCACGACCCGGACGCCCTCCGCAACCTGCTGAACGCGATCGAGGCCAGCCACTGGGACGCCGCCTGGGCGGAGGTGAGCGCGCGCTACGCGCCCACCGAGCGCGTGCTGGAGGCGGTGTCGCTCAAGCCCAACCCGCATCCCCTGGTCGAGACCATGCGGGAGGCGGTGCGGGCCCGCAGCCCCCAGCGCTACGGGCTGACCTACGGGGCGCTGGAGCAGCTGGAGCTGCTCCGACAGCGAAAGGTGCGGCGCGACGAGCTCCTGGGTCGGCTGCGCGAGCGGGCGCCGCGCCTGGCCGAGCGGCTGGAGCAGCAACCGGAGGACCCGGAGTGGGATGCCAGGCTGGGTGAGCTGCAGGCGGCGTGGCACTGGGTCCAGGCCGACCACTGGCTGCAGGGCGTCACCCATCCGGTGGAGGTGGGGCGCCTGCAGCGGAGCCTGGACGACGCCCGCCACGAGATCGGGCTCGCCACCCGCCGTCTGGCCACCGAGCTGGCCTGGTACCACTGCCTGGCCAGGCTGACCGAGCACGAGCGGATGCACCTCATGGCCTGGGAGAACGCCGTCCGGCGGATCGGCAAGGGAACCGGACGGCAGGCGTCGCGCTACCGGCGTATGGCCCGCGACGCCATGCAGGGATGCCGGTCGGCCGTGCCCGCCTGGATCATGCCCATCTTCAAGGTGGCGGAGACGGTGGACATCGCCCCCGAGGTCTTCGACGTCGTGATCGTGGACGAGGCCAGCCAGTCGGGGCCGGAGGCGCTCTTCCTGCAGTTCCTGGCCAAGAAGGTGGTCATCGTCGGCGACGACCAGCAGATCAGCCCCGACAACGTCGACATCGAGCGGGAGAAGATCGAGTTCCTCAACGCTCAGTACCTGCACGACATCCCGCTCGGCGCCCACTACGACGCCGACAACAGCTTCTTCGACCTCGCCCGCATCCGCTTCCGCGACCGAGTGGTGCTGCGGGAGCACTTCCGGTGCGTGCCCGAGATCATCCAGTTCTCGAACGACCTCTGCTACCGCGAGCACTCGCTGATCCCGCTCAAACAGTTCGGGGCCGGCCGGCTCGCCCCCGCCATCCAGGTGCGGCACGTGCACAGCGGCTACGCCCACGACGGGGAGGTGAACGACCCCGAGGCCCGGGCGATCGTGGAGCAGATCGTGCGCTGCCTGGCCGATCCCGCCTACGAGGGCAAGACCTTCGGGGTGATCAGCCTCGCCGGCCACTACCAGGCCGAGGCCATCGACCGGCTGCTGGCGCGGCACGTCGACCCGGCCGAGATCGAGCGGCGGGCCATCGTCTGCGGCGACGCCTACGCCTTCCAGGGCGACGAGCGGGACGTCATGTTCCTGAGCCTGGTGTACGCTCCCTCCGACGGACGCCTGGTCGGGTCCCTCACCACGGAGCGGGACCGGCGCCGCTTCAACGTGGCCGCCAGCCGGGCCCGGGAGCAGATGTGGCTCTTCCACACGGCCACGCTCGACAGCCTCGACCCGGAGGGCATGCCGGCCCGGCTGCTCCGGTACTGTCTCAACCCCCGCATCGAGCCCACGCCCCTGGGCGAGGTGGACGTCCAGCGACTTCGGCGCCGGGCGGCGGAGCGAGAGCCCGACGACCGTCCCCCGGTGCCGTTCGAGAACTGGTTCCAGGTGGACGTCTTCCTCCGCGTCGCCGACGCCGGGTACCGGGTGATCCCCCAGTACGAGATCGGGGGCTACCGGGTGGACCTCCTGGTGGAGGGCCTGCGGAGTCGGCTGGCGGTCGAGTGCGAGGGCGACGACTGGGCCGGGGTCGAGCAGTTCGAAGACGCCGCCCTGCGCCAGCGACAGCTCGAGCGCTGTGGCCTGCCCTTCTGCCGCCTCCGTGGCTCCGCCTTCTACCGGGAACCGGAGGCGGCCATGGAGGAGCTGTGGGCCGACCTCCGCCAGCACTGGATCTACCCCCAGGGACAGGAGCCACCGCCGGGACCGACGGAGGCGGCGGACCCCGGAGGGACAGGGCGGACGGCCGAGCCCGAGCCGGAGCCCGTGGGCGGTCAGGGGGTGGCCTGGCAGGGGGATGACGCCTTCGACTTCGGCTGGGAGGACCTGGACCCCCCGGGGGAGGGATGATGCGCCCGGTCCGGGGGGGTCTCCCGCCTCTCGGTGGGTCGTGGGCGTGATCGGCGAGGGGCCGAGGCCGCCCTTCCGGAGCGGTGCTCGCCCGCTCCGGTGGTTCGGGCGGTGAGAAGTCCCGTCCTCCCCGAGCCCGCCCGTCGTCCCCGGCGGGTCGACCCCCGCCTCCTCCTGGTGGCGATGGGGGTGGTGATGGCCGCCGCCGTGGCCTGGACGGCTCGGCCCGGTCCGGCACTCCCGGCCACGGGACCGGCCGGGGCCTCGCTCGGGCCAGAGGTGGCGAGCCCGGCACCGGCCGCCTCCCCGCCGAGCGGCGTGGGGCCGCCCGACTCGGTCATGGTGGCGACCCCCGGTTCGACCCGGCGGGAGGCGGCATCACCGGCCACGCCGGCGGTCGCCTCCCCCACCGCGGCCCCGGTCGCCTCTCCGGCCTCTCCTTCGGCGTCCGCGCAGCGGGGGCACCGTCAGGCAGGGCCGCCATGGACCCGGATGCCGTGGTGCTGGCGATCGGGCTGCTCCGACGACGTTCGTTGACACCGTTCGGAGGCCGGGGTATCGTCGCTTCCACCTCGACCGCGACCGAAAGAGCTGGGTTCCGGCATGGGTGACGTGATCGCCGAGGTCCCGCCGGAGGTCGTGGCGCCGCCCCGAGAGACGGCCGGCCCGATCATCCCGGTACGAGGGCTGCCGATCGTGGCGGCGGTGATCGCCGGCCTGGTGGCGGCCATCGCCAGCAACTCGCTGTGGGCGTTGAACTTCCTCCACGTGAGCTGTGGCGCGCTCTGGACGGCCATCGACCTCTTCATGGGCTTCGTGATC